>NZ_JBSHDN010000231.1:0-9478 GCF_053616335.1 Nocardiopsis sp. NPDC055824 | reverse complement strand
CCCCGGGGGGGCGGGCCCACACCGGAGCGGTGTCGGCGGCGGGGTCAGACGGTGCCGACGGCCGGGTTCCGGGCCGACCGGCCGGGCGGCGCGGTGCTCTCCCGCTCGACCACCTCGCCCCGGACGGTGATCACGCGGGCCTCCTGGCCGGACTCCTCCTCCAGGGCGAGCACCGCGGCCCGCTCGCCCATCTCCTCCAGCGGAAGGCGCACGGTGGTCAGGGCGGGGGTGAGGTCGCGCAGGGTCGGGATGTCGTCGAAGCCCGCCACCGACAGGTCCTCGGGCACGCGCAGCCCCAGGTCGCGCAGGGCGGCCATCGCCCCGGTGGCCATCACGTCGTTGACCGCGAACAGGCAGGTGGCCCCGGTGCCGACCGCCATCAGGCGGCGGGTGGACTCGTAGCCGCCGTCGCGGGTGAACGCGCCGTGCACCACGTTGTGGTGGGCCAGCTCCAGGCCCGCGCCCGAGAGCGCCGAGTGGAACCCGTCCAGGCGCTCGCGCGCGGTCCACAGGTCGGTGGGCCCGGCCAGGATGGCGAACTCGCGGTGCCCCTGCGCGATGAGGTGGCGTGCGAGGTCGGCCGCGCCGGTGTGGTTGTCGGGCGTGACCGTGTCGGCGGGCAGCCCCTCCTGGGACACGCACGCCACCCGTCCGCCCTGGCGGCGGAACAGGCGGATCTCCTCGGCCAGGCGGCGGTTGCTCTCGTCGTCGGTCGAGCGCGATCCGACCAGTACCACCGCGCGCGCCCGGTGGGCGCGCAGTGCGGCCAGGATGCGCCCCTCCTTCTGGGCGGAGCGGCTCGTGGTGCCCAGCACCAGGACCAGTCCGCGCTCCTCGGTGTGGCGGGTGACCCCCGCCGCGATCGAGGAGAAGTAGGGGTCGGCGATGTCGTGGACGAGCAGCCCGACCAGTGAGCTGCTGTTGCGGGCGAGCGTCTGCGCCGAGGCGTTGGCCAGGTAGCCGAGTTCCTGGGCGCTCGCGGTGACCTTGTCGCGCAGCCGCTGGCTCACCTGCCTGGTGCTGCCGTTGATCACCCTGGAAGCCGTGGCCAGGGACACCCCGGCGTGTGAGGCGACCTGTTCCAGCGTCACGTAACCGGACTCCACACCGCTCCCTCTTCTGGTTCGGGCCACTGGGAAAACTCTTTCCTAGCGTAGCGGAGCCCTCGACCTGTTCACGGCCGATCGGGTCTCACGGGGTGGGGGCGGACATCTGGTCGCGCCAGGTCCGGGTGGGGTTCCAGCCGAGGGCGGTGCGGGCGGCCTCCGAGGAGAACACGGAGCGGCCGTCCGCCAGGGACGCGGCGGTCTGCGCCGTGGAGGGGTGGAAGCGGGGGAGCAGCTCGTGGACCGGGCCCTCCGCGAGCGGGTCCGGCGCGACGGCGTTGAAGACCTGGCCGCTGCGCACCCGCTCCGGCCGCTCCACCACGAGCGCGAACAGCTCGGCGGCGTCGCGCGCGTCCACGTAGTTGAACAGGGAGGTCGCGGCCAGAGCCGGGTCGGCCAGGCGCTCGGCCATGGTGTGGCCGAGCTGGGTGACCGCGCCCCGCCACTCCTCGGGGGCGACCACGTAGCCGGGGCGCACGCAGGACAGCACGCAGGTGTCGCTGGTGCGCGCCAGGGAGCGCACGGTGTCCTCGATGATGGCCTTGCTCAGCCCGTAGGCGTGCCAGGGGGCGACGGGGTGCTCCTCGTCCAGCGGCAGGGCCAGGGGCCGCCAGGAGGGCGTGTTGTAGCCGTAGACGGTGGGGCTGGAGGCGGCCACCGCCGAGCGGGCCCCGTGGGCGACGGCGGCGGAGAGCACGGCCCAGGCCAGGCCGGTGTTGACCTGGAGGGTCTCCACGTCGGGGCGGGCGAAGGGCACGGCGATCCCGGCCAGGTGGACGACGGCCTCGGGCCGCGCCCGGGTGAAGGCGTCCTCCCGTCCGGCGTCGTCCAGCAGGTCGGCGACGATCCCGGTGACCCCGGCCGGGTGGTCCGCCTCGGCGGTGTCAACCGACGTGACGTCGTGGCCGCGCTCGGCCAGGGTGGCCACGACGCTGCGGCCGAGCCTCCCCGAGCCTCCGGTGACGAGGACGCGCATGGGTGATGCCTTTCTCTCGTACGGCGCGTGGGCGCCGTGGTCGTCCACAGGCCGGTGAAGGGCCTGGTCCGGCCCGCTCCGCGGGCCTGCATTCGTTATAGGGGGCCGCCCGGACGGACGGCCCCGTGCTGCCCGCCCGCGGGGGCGTCGCAGGGCCCGGGGCGGCTTCCGGCACGGGCCTGCGCCGTTCCGGCGGCCAGGGGTTGCCGGGCCGCGAGGACCCACGGTCCCACGCCCCGGCCCCCGTGATCCCGGAACCCGGAGGCGTGCCCACCCGGCCGGGGCCCGAGGGCCGCCCCCGATCCCTCGGAACCCACGGCCGCCGCTCCGGCCCCGTCCGGCTCTCCCGCCCCGGGGCTTCCCGCGCTCAGTCCAGCGCGCCCACGGCCTCCGCCAGGGCCGCCGGGTCGGCGGGACGGCCGTCGCACACCGCCACGCGCAGTCCCCGCTCCAGCCGGCCGCCCCCGGGCAGGGGCAGTCGCTCCTCCCAGGCCAGAGCGGGGCCCACCCCCGGGTAGTCCGAGGCGCGCAGGAACCACGGGTCGCGGTGCCCGCCGGGCTGGACGAACAGGAGCGTCCACGGCGCACCGGAGCCGTCCTCCCCGGCCAGGGCCAGCCACGCGGCCCGGGAGCCGTGCAGGGCCTCCTCGCCCCGCAGGCCCCCGGCGCCGGTGACCTCCGGGGGCCGCGCGCCCAGCGGGGCGCGCCAGAACAGCCCGCCGTACCCCGCCCCGGGCCGGCCGTTCGTGGCGGGGCTGCCGATGCTCAGGTCCCGCCCGGAGGTGTTGGCCAGTTCCACCCGCAGGTCCAGCACCCAGGTGCGGGCGTCCAGGTCCAGGGCCCGGGTGGACCGCAGCTCGCGCAGCAGTTCCGCCCCGTCGGGCCCGGTCCAGGACAGCTCCTCGACCCGTTCGGCGTCCTTCTGCACCGCCCATGCCAGGTGCTCCTGGCGGCCGTGGTTGTCGAGCATCACCGAGCCCCGGTCGCGCACGAAGGTGCGTCCGCCCCAGAAGCTCACCCCCGAGACGTCGGGGACGGCCACGCCGACCCCCAGGTGGTGCAGGTGGTCGGCGGGCAGGTGCTCGGTGACCTCCGTGCCGCCCCGCGTGCGTACGGGGTGCAGGTAGGGGCGGGGCGAGAGCCGGGGATCGATGTCGACACCGTCCCGCTGGACGGCCAGGACGGCACCGTTGAGGGACAGGGACGCGGTCATGGGCGGTCCTTCGTGGTCGGTGTCGCCTCCGCGGCCCCGGGGAGCCACGCGGGTGCGAGTTCGGAGAACAGGGCGAGGTTCTGCGCGCTGCGGTGGACGAGCGCGCCGATCCCGTTGACGGTGCGGTGGGTGACGTCGTCCTCGTTCCACACCCGCTGGTGTTCGAGGGGGATCGGGGCCGGGTCCGGGGCGTGCCGGACCGCTTCCAGCACGTGCATGAACCCCCGGGTGGCCTCGGGCGGCACCAGCAGCGGAACGCCGTCGCGCAGGTGGTCGACCAGGTTCTCCAGCAGGCCCGTACGCGGGTGGACGGTGGTGGCCGGCGCACGGCCGGGCCGGTGCAGGGTGACCCGGTCGAGGGTGTAGTCCAGCTCGATCCGGCCGCGCTCGCCGTGCACGACCAGGCGCGGCGGTTGGCTGTCGGGGGCGCACAGCGTCACCGCGAGGGTGATGACGGTTCCGTCGGCGGTGCGCAGCCGCAGGCAGGAGGTGTCGTCGCTCTCGATGGGGTGGGCGTGGAACAGCTCCAGCTCCACGTCCCGGGGCGCCTCGGTGGCGGCCCCGGCCACGGCCAGGGCGGTGGCGACCGCGTGCGCGAACGGGTTGGTGAGCGCCCCGTCCACGACGTCGCGGCCGTCCAGGTGGCGGCGCCCGGCCCAGGGGGCCCGGTCGTAGTAGGCGGAGGTGCGCTTCCAGGCGCCTTCGCCGCCGATGCCGCGCACGCGGCCCACCGTTCCCTCGGCGATCAGGTCGCGCACGGCCGTGACCGCCTGGGAGCCCAGGCTCTGGAAGCCGACCTGGCAGGCGAGCCCGGAGGCGTCGACGGCCGCGCGCAGCTGCTCGAACTCGGCCAGGCCCGCCGTGGTGGGCTTCTCCAGCAGCAGGTGGGAGCCGTGGTCCAGGGCGATCCTGGCCAGCGGCAGGTGGGTGTGGATCGGGGTGACCAGGACGGTGATCCGGGCGCCGGTCTCGTCGACGGCCCTGCCGAGGTCGTCGAACCAGGGGACCGGGCCGTGGCCCTCCAGGTCGTCCCCGGGTTCGGGCGGTCGGCTGTCGCAGACGCCCGCCAGCCGGACGAGTCCGCTCTCGCACAGGGGGATCAGGGAGCGCAGGTGCGAGCGGCCGTGGCCGTGCAGGCCGACCAGGAGCACCGGGACGGGGCCGCCGGCGCGGCCCGCCCGTTCCTCGGCCCCGGCTCCCCGGGGCGCGGTCACCGGTCCGTCCCGAGCAGGTCGGCGATCCTGACCGGGGTCCCGGAGTCGATGGAGGCGTTCGCCGCGAGCCCGGTGAGCAGGGCGTTGCCGCCGTCGGCGTGGTCGGGGCGGATGCCGTCGTCGGATCCGCCGAACAGGGAGTCGAGCATGACCTGGTCGCCTCCGCCGTGGGGGCCCTCGCCGACCGCGATCGGGATCTCCTCGGGCTCCTGCCAGTGGCGGCGCAGGAGGAGGCGGGCCGAGGTGTGGTCCTTGGGGGCGGGCATGCCGCGCACGGGGGTGGACTCGTCCTGGTGGGGGGAGGTGTGGTCGAACTCGGTCATGTCCAGTTCCAGGCGCCCCCGGCTGCCGGTGATGGAGATCCGGTAGCCCTCCCAGGGGGCGTAGGCGACCAGGTGGTAGCTCAGGCGGGCTCCGGTGTCGTAGCCGACGAGCACCGACATGTCGTCCTCGATGGTGATGCCGGGGCCGAACACGTTGAGGTCGCGCCGGTAGCCGTCCTCGTGCTCGGCGTCCAGGTACAGGGCGGTGAGGTCGGGGCTGTCGCCCATGTGCAGGGCGAAGGGGTCGGCCTCGGCGGCGGGGGAGCCGTGTCCGCGTTCGTAGTCGCCCGCGAGGCCGTGGCGGCGGCCGTTCTCGTCGCCGTAGAAGAACAGGCGGCCCCAGGCGAACACCTCGGTGGGCCGGGCGCCGATCCACCAGTTGACGAGGTCGAAGTGGTGGCTGGCCTTGTGGACGAGCAGTCCGCCGGACTGGGTCTTGTCGCGGTGCCAGCGGCGGAAGTAGTCGGCGCCGTGGCGCAGGTCCAGCAGCCACTCGAAGTGCACCGAGCCCACCTCGCCGATGACCCCGGAGGCGATGAGGTCGCGCAGCTGGCGGTGGACGGGGTTGTAGCGGTAGTTGAAGCCGACGGTCACCCGGCCCCCGGTGCGGGCCTGGGCCTCGTTGATGCGCCGCAGACCTTCCAGGTCCGCGGTCATGGGCTTCTCGGTGATGGCGTCGAGGCCGGCGTCCAGCGCGGCGACGACGTAGTCGGCGTGGGTGCGGTCGACGGTGCACACGATGACCTCGTCGACCCGCTCCTCCTTCAGCATGCGGGTGAAGTCGGAGGGGGAGTAGGTCGGCACGGGGTCGAGACCGGCCTCGGTCACGATGCTGTTGTGCACGGCCATCCGGGTGGCGTTGGTGTCGCAGAGGGCGACCAGTCGTCCCTGGTCCCGGTGGGTGCCGGTCAGCGCCCGTGTGTACATCCGGGCCCGGGAACCGGTGCCGACGATCGCGTACCTGCGTGGAGTGGTGTCGTTCACATGCTGCATGGTAAACGCTTTCCAGAAAAAACGACAGGGGTGTCCTGCGACGAACTGGTCAAATCCGCGTCCCAAACCGATCACACTCACGCGTGTTCGCGTGGCTACCTGGAGTGGTGTTTGGCGCGCGAAGATCCCGGGAAGCGCGTTCACCGGCTCGTTCCCGCGCTGTGAGGGGGGCGCGAACGGTAACGATCTGGGGTGTGGATCACACTTGTGGGGAAACGAATCGTTGACACCCATGTAACCCGGTGCTAGAAACTGAACATCCTAATACTTGGATAGCGCTTACCAGGGCTACTCAGCCCGGTTCTCCCCGTGTTCTCGCACACACAGCGCCCGTGCCCTCCGAGTGAGATTGGCTCCCCATGAACCCAGGACCGAACGCCACCGGTCGCCGCCTTCCGTCGGCCCTCCGGGACGGCGGCGCGCCGTGAGCGCCCTGCTCCAGCGGGGGAGGGCGGCGGCTCAGGACCAGGCCGCGCCCGCGTCGCGCCCCCGCAGCGGAAAGAGCGCGGCCCCCCGCGCCAAGCGCGAGAACCTCGCCGCCTACGGCTTCCTGGCCCCGTGGTTCATCGGCCTGGTGTTCATCACCGCGGGTCCCCTCCTGGCCTCCCTGTACTTCTCCTTCACCGACTACAACCTCATCGGTGACCACGAGTGGGTCGGCGCCGAGAACTACGAGCGGATGTTCACCGACGCCCGGCTGCACAGCGCGCTGAGGGTCACGTTCGTCTACGTGTTCGTGTCGGTGCCGCTCCAGCTCGCCCTCGCCCTCGCCCTGGCGATGGTCCTGGACCGCGGTGTGCGGGGGCTGCCCCTGTACCGGTCGGTCTACTACCTGCCCTCCCTGCTGGGCGGCAGCGTCGCCATCGCCATCCTGTGGCGCCAGGTGTTCGGCGCCGAGGGCCTGATCAACCAGGTCCTGGGGTTCTTCGGGATCCAGGGCGAGGGGTGGGTCTCCCATCCCGACTACGCGCTGGGCACGCTGATCGTGCTCAATGTGTGGACGTTCGGCGCGCCCATGGTGATCTTCCTGGCCGGCCTGCGGCAGATCCCCGCCATGTACTACGAGGCGGCCTCCGTGGACGGGGCGGGACCGGTGAGCCGGTTCTGGAACATCACCGTTCCCATGCTCACGCCGATCATCTTCTTCAACCTGGTGCTCCAGATCATCAACGCCTTCCAGACCTTCACCCAGGCGTTCATCGTCAGCGGCGGCACCGGGGGCCCCTCGGACTCCACCCTCTTCTTCACGCTCTACCTCTACCAGCGCGGCTTCGGCGCCTTCGACATGGGCTACGCCTCGGCGATGGCCTGGCTGCTGCTGATGATCATCGGAGGGTTCACCGCGGTGAACTTCCTGGCCTCCAAGTACTGGGTCTTCTATGGCGACTGAGACAACGGCCCCCGCGACCTCCACCAGGCGCCTCGGGGCCCGACGCACACGACGGCTGCTCGTCCACATCGGGCTCATCGGGTTCGGGCTGATCATGCTCTACCCGCTGCTGTGGATGCTCTCCAGCTCCTTCAAGCCGACCGCGGAGATCTTCCGCGCCCCCGGGCTCATCCCGGAGACCTTCACCCCGGGCAACTACACCGAGGGGTGGACGGCGCTCCAGTTCCCGTTCCACCACTACCTGCTCAACTCTGCGGTCGTGGTGGCCGGATCCATCATCGGCAACCTCGTCGGCTGCTCGATGGCGGCCTACGCCTTCGCCCGCCTGGAGTTCCGCGGCAAGCGGCTCTTCTTCGCGGTCATGCTCGCCACGATCATGCTGCCGATCCACGTCGTGATCGTGCCGCAGTACATCCTGTTCGCCGAGCTGGGCTGGATCAACACGTTCCTTCCGCTGATCGTGCCCAAGCTCCTGGCGACGGACGGCTTCTTCATCTTCCTGATGGTGCAGTTCATCCGCGGACTGCCCAAGGACCTGGACGAGGCGGCGCGCATCGACGGCTGCGGTCACGTGAGGATCTTCTTCCAGATCATCATGCCGCTGTCGCTGCCGGCGCTGGCCACCACCGCGATCTTCACGTTCATCTGGACCTGGAACGACTTCTTCAGCCAGCTGATCTTCCTCACCAGCCCGGACATGTACACCGTCCCGGTCGCCCTTCGCACCTTCGTCGACTCCAGCTCCCAGACGTCCTGGGGGCCGCTGTTCGCGATGTCCGTCGTGGCACTCGGCCCGGTCTTCGGATTCTTCCTGGCCGGCCAGCGATACCTGGTCAAGGGCATCGCCACCACCGGAATCAAGTAGTCGAAAGGAAATCGACCCATGTACACACCCCCTGGCGTCGGGCGCCCCCGGGCCCGCCGTCGCAGTACCCTCCTCCCCCTGGCGGCCGCGGCGACCGCGCTCGTGATGGCCGTCACGGCCTGCGGAGGAGACTCCGGCTCCGAGGACGGCGTCGTCGAACTCCGCTTCTCCTGGTGGGGCGCCGACGACCGCCACTCCACGATGCAGCAGGTCATCGACGTCTTCGAGGCCGAGAACCCCGACATCCGGATCGTCGGGGACTACACCGACTGGAGCTCCTACTGGGACCGGCTGGCCACGAGCACCGCGGCCAACGACGCTCCCGACATCCTCATGCAGGAGGAGCGGTACCTGCGCGAGTACGGTGACCGGGGTGCGCTGGCCGACCTCACCGAGTTCAGCGATGTGCTGGACCTGTCGAAGATCGACCCGCTGGTGGCCGAGAGCGGCGACCTGGACGGCCAGACCTTCGGCGCCGCCAGCGGCGTGAACGCGTACGCGATCCTCGCCGACCCGCAGGCGTTCGAGGACGCGGGCGTGGAGATGCCCGACGACGAGACGTGGACGTGGGACGACTACGTCGAGATCTCGGCGCAGATCAGCGAGGCGACCGACGGCGAGACCGTGGGCACGCAGAGCATGTCCTACAACGAGTCCGGGTTCCAGATCTTCGCCCGTCAGCGGGGCGAGAACCTGTACGCCGAGGACGGCTCGCTCGGTTTCTCCCAGGAGACCATGGCGGAGTGGTTCAGCATCACCGAGCAGCTGCTGGAGAACGGCGGCCAGCCGGGGGCGGCCGAGAGCGTGGAGATCGAGGGCGGCGGTCCCGACCAGTCGGTCCTGTCCACGAACCAGGGCGCGATGGCGCACTTCTGGACCAACCAGCTCGGCGGCATCAGCGAGTCCTCCGGCCGGGAGATCGAGCTGCTGCGCTACCCGGGCGAGTCCGAGGGGGAGCGCACGGGGATGTACTTCAAGCCCGCGATGTTCTACTCCGTCGCGGCGTCCTCCGAGCACCCGGAGGAGGCGGCCCGGTTCGTGGACTTCATGCTCAACGAGAACGCGGCGGCCGAGCTGATCCTGGCCGACCTGGGCCTGCCCGCGAACGTGGACGTGCGCGCGCACATCCTCAACTCGCTGCCGGAGGCGGACGCGCGCAGTGCCGTGTTCCTGTCCGACATCGAGGGCACGATCGTGGACGGCAACCCGCCGCCCCCGATCGGCGCCGGCCAGGTCGTGGAGATCACCAAGCGGGTCACCGACGACCTGGCGTTCGGGAACCTGACGCCCGAGGAGGCCGCGGAGCAGTTCATGTCCGAGGTGGAGGCGGCGACCGGGGGCGCCTGACCCGGATCGGTGCGAGTGGTGGCCGGGCCCGGCGGGAGATCTCTCTCCCGC
>NZ_JBSHDN010000230.1:0-9479 GCF_053616335.1 Nocardiopsis sp. NPDC055824 | reverse complement strand
GCCGGGGACGGCCGACCCTGCGACGGGCCCGCCGGCCGCTTCCGGGGCGCCCGCGCCGCAGTCCGGCCCGGGGCCGCGCCGAGCCGCTCCGGCGGGGGGTTGCCCGCTGATGGTTGACTGGCTCCGTGGAGACCAGTGATCCGACACCGCAGCCGACGCCGCCGACCCCGACCGGGGAGCCCCGGCCCGCCCGGCCGCTCGACGCGGCGTTCGCCCCGCCCGAGAACACCTCCTGGAACCGCGTGTCGCCCGCCCTCGCGTGGTACCGCAGGCTCGTGGTGGGCGCGGTGTGCCTGATCGCCGGCGTCGGGGGCGCCGTGACGCTCTTCGTCTGGGCCTCCTGGCCGTGGGCCGCGGGCTGGACGGCGGCGGCCCTGGCGGCCTTCGCCGCGGGCTGGCTCCTGGCCGGGCGGTTCCGCGGGTCGTGGGGGTACGCGGAGGCCGCGGAGGAGCTGTACCTGACCTACGGGGTGCTCGTCCGCCAGCTGGTGGTCGTCCCCTACGGCCGCATGCAGGTCGTCGACGTCACCGCCGACCTGCTGGAACAGGCACTGGGGATCGCGACCGTGCGGGTGCGCACCGCGGCGAGCACCGCCGACATCCGCGTGGTCGGACTCCCCCTGGCCGAAGCCGTCCAGTTGCGCGACCGGCTCGCGGCGCGCAGCGAGAGTTTCTCGACGGGGTTGTAAGTGCACGGATCAGCTCAGCCGTCCCAGGAGCCCCAGCGTCCACCGGGGGAACAGCCCTCGGGGGAGGGCGCCGCGCGTGAGGACCCGCCGGGGCCGCAGGACACGGCCGGACCGGGGTGGGTCCCGCCCGGCGGGGGCCCGCGCCCGGAGGCGGCGGGGGCGGAGCCCGGACCTGTGGGTCCGACCGGCGCCCAGGAGCCCTCCGGCGCCCAGGGCCCCTCCGGTCCCCAGGAGGCGCCCGGCGCCCCGCGGTCGGCACCGGAGGGGACCGCCGGGCGTGTGCCGCCCGGGCCCCCGCCCGCCGCGCACGCGGAGTCCGGCCGTCCGGGCGCCCCGGGGCGGCCGGGACCCGTTCCCCGGGACCCCCGGTCCGCGTACGGTCCGGGGATCCCGCCCGGACCGGCGCCGCAGTGGCCCGGCGGCCGACCGGCGCACCCGCCCGCCCCCGGAGCCGCTCCGGGTCCGTACGGTCCCCCGGGGCCCGGCGGGTACCCCGCTCCCGGCCCGCAGGGGCCGTACGGGGCGCCGTACGGCCACGGGGCCCGGCCCCCCGCCGGCTTCCCGCCGGCCGGCCCGTACCCGCAGGCGCCGACGATGCTGCCCCCCTCGGTGGCGTGGCGCCCGCAGCCGGTACCGCGGCGCGAACCCGACGAGGACGTCACCACGGGCGTGTTCCGTTCGCACTGGGCGGTCGTCCCGCTCCAGGTGGTCGCCGTCGCCCTGGTGTTCGTGGCGCTGGCCGGCCCGATCCTCACCATGTTCGGCTTCGGCTGGGTGGTGATGATGACGGTGGCCGTCGTGTTCGGCTCCCTCGCCTACGCCCTGCCCTCCTGGTGGTACGGCACCTTCGGCCTGCGCGAGGACCACCTGGTGGTCCACACCGGTCTCGTGATGCGCAGCTCACGGGAGATCCCGCTCAGCCGCCTCCAGGCGGTGGACGTGGTCCAGCCCCTGCTCATGCAGGTGTTCGGCATGGCCGAACTGCGCATCGAACTCGCCGGGGGCGACGGGAGCGCCATCCGGCTGCGCTGTCTGCGCAGGGGCCTGGCCGAACGGGTGCGCGCGGCGGTCCTCGCCCACGCGGCGGGGCTCCCGGGCCGTTCGCCCGAGGCGCCGGAGTGGCCGTTCTACCGGCTGCCGTTCCTCCTGCTGCTCGGCGCGCTGACCTTCCGGGTGCCGGTCCTGCTGTCGTTCGTGCTGCTGCTCATGCTGGCCACCGCCGGCGCGGTCTTCGCCGAACCGGGGGTGGCGGGCGCGCTCGTGCCCCTCACCCTGGGGCTGCTCCGCTACTTCTGGGGGCCCCTGGCCCGCTACACGGACTACTACGCCTCCCTGTCCTCGGACGGGCTCCGGCTGCGCTACGGCATGTTCCAGCGCCGCATGCAGACGGTCCCGCCGGGCCGGGTCCAGGCGGTGCGCGTGGTCGAGCCGCTGCTCTGGCGCGCACTGGGGGTGGCCCGTGTGGAGGCCAACGTCGCGGGATACGCGGGAGCCCGCCAGGGCGACTCGGCCACCCTGCTCCCGGTGGCCCCGCGCCGGAGGGCCTACGCGCTGGTCGACGAGCTGTTCCCGGACAGCGGGGCGGCGCACGTGGCGATGGTGCCGAACCGGACCTGGGTGCCGGGGCTGGTCGGCGTCGACCGGCGCCTGTTCATCAGCACCCGGGGCCTGTTCTGCCAGGTGACGGAGATCGTTCCGGTGGAGCGCGTCCAGTCGCTGCGGCTGACGGCCGGCCCGCTGGCCCGGTTCACCGGCCTCGTGTCGGTGGACGTGGACACGCCCCCCGGCCCGGTCCGGGCGAGGGCGTCCGCCCGGGAGGCGGGGGAGGGCCGCCGGCTCGTGGACGCGCTCGCCGCGTACGGCCGCCGGGCACGGGTGCCGTCGGCGGGGACGGAGCGCTGGGCGACCCGTTCGACGCTGGAGCGGCGTCCGGGGCACGCCGTGGGGACCGGGGCCGCGGACGGGACCTATGACACCCCCGAAACCTGATGTGACGTGCAACACAATATGGGCTCAAAGTGCTTCCAGTTGTGGACCACATGTCGGACATGGTTGGTCGCGAATGGTGATATCTCCAGCTCCGCGCCCCGGAAGACTTCCGAGTTTTGGTCACATGGAGTGGTTGAGTATGGCTAAATAGTGACTGAACACGGGGAGTGTTCAGTCTCATACACATAGTCAACGTTATCGACCGGTTGGCGCCCCCGCCGACCGGTCCGACGGGAGAAACACATGCTGAAGAAGGCTTTCGCCGCCAGTGCCATCGTTGCCGCCGCCGCCGGCGTCCTGTTCACCGGTGCTCCGGCCATGGCCAACAGCAACGTCTTCACCTCCGGCAACGGCAGCATCCTCGGCGGCAACCAGCTCGTCGCGGACCTGGACGTGCCGATCAACGTCTGCGGCAACGCGATCTCCGTCCTGGGCGTGGCCGGCGCCAGCTGCGTCGACTCCGGCGCCACGGTCAAGAACTAGTACCGCGGTCCCCGCAGCACACGCAGGACAGATCGATCCGGCCCGACCGGGCGGGGGTGTCCAGTCGGAGACGTCCCGACTGAACCGACCCGGCCGGGGTCCGCGAGCTTTCCGCGCGAGGCGCCATCCCGTGACGACGGGGTGGCGCCTTTCCCGTGTCCGGGGTCCGGCGCGGACGAGCCCCGCCGCCCCCGAGGGGCGCCCGCCCCCGGCCCTCCGGTCCGACACGGTTGACCGCAACCCGTATTGGTGCGCGACTGGAACCCCGCGCGGCGGTGACGCAGCGCGCACACCCCCCTCGCCGGTCCGCGACCTTTGCCCCGATCGACCCCGAGACGTTCGACTACGCAGGGTCGGCATCTCCGTCGATTTCGTGATCACTCCAGCTCAAGCCCGTTGAAGGGGCTTCTCGCCCAGTAACTTCATCACCAGCACTCCCGGGTGCCACGAACAACCGCGATCCGGTCGGCCCTCCCGGCCGGACAAAGAAGGAGTTCCATCGTGCTGAAGAAGACGTTCGCCACCGGTGCCGTGGCCATCGCCTCCGCCGCAATCCTTCTCTCCGCCTCTCCTGCGGCTGCGGACTCGGAGGCCTGGACCCAGAACTTCGATTCCGTGCTCAGCGGGAACACCACCCTCCACGAGCTGGAGAACGAGAGCGAGGGCTGCGGCATCTCCAACGCCGTCCTCGGCGGCAAGTCCGTGGGCTCCTGCTACAACACCGGCGTGATCATCCAGAACTGATCCGCGCCCCCACACGGGGGCGGGGAGCACGACGGGTGGGGACGGGCACGACGTGTCCGTCCCCACTCGCGTCCCCGGGGGCGGGGCGGCAGGTCACCGGCGGGGGAGGGCTATCGTGTGCACAGGCGTCACGGTGCGCGGGAACCGGACGCACCGCACCACGAGGGGGCACGCACATGGAGACGACGCAGGGGCGCCCCGCCCGACTGCGGGTCGGCGTCATCGGTCCCGGCCGCGTGGGCTCCGTCCTCGGCCAGGCCCTCGGCCGCGCCGGGCACGAGGTCGTCGCCGCCTCCGCGGTCTCCGACGCCTCCCGCGAGCGCGTCGCCGGGCGCCTGCCCACCGCGCGCGTCCTCGAACCGGCGCAGGTCGCCGAGGCCAGCGACCTCGTCCTGCTGACCGTCCCCGACGACGCCCTGCCCGACATCACCGAGGGACTCGCCTCCACCGGCGCCGACCTGCGCGGAAAACTCCTGGTCCACGCCAGCGGGGCGCACGGCTACGGCGTCCTCGCCCCCGCCACCCTGGTCGGCGCGCTCCCTCTCGCCCTCCACCCGGCGATGACCTTCACCGGCCGCGACGAGGACGTCGACCGCCTCGCCAACTGCGCGTTCGGCGTCACGGCGCCCGAGCAGCTGCGGCCCATCGCCGAGGCCCTCGTCGTCGAGATGGGCGCCGAGCCCGTGTGGATCGAGGAGGAGAGGCGCACCCTCTACCACGCGGCCCTCGCCGGAGGCGCGAACCACCTCGTCACCCTCGTCGCGGACAGCGCCGCCCTGCTCTCGGCCGCCGGCGTCCCCGAGCCGGGCCGCATGCTCGCCCCCATGCTCAGCGCGGCCCTCGACAACGCCCTCCGCCTGGGCATCCACGGCCTCAGCGGGCCCGTCCTGCGCGGCGACGCCGGGACCGTCGCCGGACACATCGAGCAGCTGCGCGAGAACGCCCCCGAGAGCGTCGCCAGCTACGTCGAGCTGGCCCGGCTCACGGCCGACCGCGCCATCAACGCCGGGATGCTCAAGCCGGAGGACGCCGTGCGCCTGCTCGACGTCCTCCGCCGCTGACGCCCTCCCCACGTCGCGCCCGGTGCGCGCCCGGCCGCCGCGCCGTGCGCGCCGCAGAACTCCACCACGGGAAACCACCGATGACCGAACCCACACCGCAGACCGCGACCGCCGGCGGCCCCCTCGTGGCACGCACGCCCGAAGAGCTGCGCCGGGCCCTCTCCGGCCCCGGGCACGTCGCCCTCGTCCCCACCATGGGCGCCCTCCACGGCGGCCACCGCTCCCTCATGCGCCTGGCCCGCGAGCGGGCGGACACGGTGGTCGTCAGCGTCTTCGTCAACCCGCTCCAGTTCGGCCCCGACGAGGACTTCGACCGCTACCCGCGCGACCTGGCGGCCGACACCGCACTCTGCGCGGAGGAGGGGGTGGACGTCGTCTTCGCCCCGTCCGTCGCCACCATGTACCCGGCCCCGCAGATGGTCACGGTCGACGCCGGGCCGATGGGGGAGCGGCTGGAGGGCGCCTCCCGCCCCGGGCACTTCACCGGGGTCCTCACCGTCGTCGCCAAGCTCCTCAACCTGGTCCGGCCCGACACCGCCGTCTTCGGGGAGAAGGACGCCCAGCAGATCGCGCTCGTCAGGCGCATGGTGGCCGACCTCGACGTGCCCGTGGAGATCGTCGGGGCCCCCATCCTCCGCGACCCCGACGGGCTCGCCTCCTCCAGCCGCAACGTCTACCTGTCGGACGCCGAGCGGCGCAGCGCACTGGCGCTGTCGCGCGCCCTCCGGGCGGGCCGTGAGGCCGCGGCCGGGGGGCCGGACGCCGTCCGCGCCGCCGCCCACGCCGTACTGGACGGGGCGGCCGGGGCCGCTCCCCCCGTCGTCCTCGACTACCTGGCCCTGGTCGACGCCGCGACCTTCACCGAGGCCGCGCCCGGCCACCGGGGGGACGCGGTCCTCGCCGTCGCCGCCCGCGTGGGCTCCACCCGGCTCATCGACAACGTGTCGATCCCCCTGTGACCGCCCCGGCCCCCGGGGCGGCGCCTCGCGAAAGAGACCCCAGATGAGTACACCCGCACAGACCAGGCTCGACGCACCCGGGCCCGGGTGGACGGTCGCGGCGGACGTCGCGGTCGTCGGCTCCGGCATCGCGGGCCTGAGCACCGCGCTGCGCTACGTCCAGAGGAGCGGGAGCGGACGGGTCGTGCTGGTCACCAAGGACCGGCTGTCCACAGGGTCCACCGCCTACGCCCAGGGCGGGATCGCCGCGGCCGTCGCGCCCGGCGACGACCCCGTCGCCCACATGGTCGACACCCACCTGGCGGGGGGCGGGCTGTCCGACCCCCACGCCGTCAACGTCCTGGCCACCGAGGGACCCGGCGCACTGCGCTGGCTCATCGGACTGGGCGCCGAGTTCGACCGCTCCGAGGACGGCGCCCTCGCCCTCACCCGGGAGGGCGGCCACCGCGCGGACCGCGTCGCGCACGCGGGCGGCGACGCGACCGGCGCCGAGATCCAGCGCGCGCTCGTCGCCGCCGTCCTCGCGGAGGAGCGGATCGAGGTCGTCGAGCACGCCCTCGCGCTCGACACCCTCCACGACCCCGCCACCGGGGCCGTCACCGGGGTGACCCTGCACGTGATGGGGGAGGGGGCCCGCGACGGCGTCGGCGCGGTCGTCGCACCCGCCGTGGTCCTGGCCACCGGGGGCATCGGGCAGGTCTTCGCGGCCACCACCAACCCGCCCGTCTCCACCGGGGACGGCCTCGCCCTCGCCGCCAGGGCCGGGGCCAGGATGCGCGACCTGGAGTTCATCCAGTTCCACCCCACCGTGCTCTGGCTCGGCGCCGACGCACGCGGTCGGCAGCCCCTGGTCTCCGAGGCCCTGCGGGGAGAGGGCGCCTACCTGGTGGACGCCGACGGCGCACGCATCATGGAGGGCGTCCACGAGCTGGCCGACCTCGCCCCGCGCGACGTGGTCGCCCGCACCATCGCCCGCACCATGGCCGAGCAGGGCGTTGACCACGTGTACCTGGAGACCCGCCATTTCGGCGCGGCCACCTGGGAGAAGCGCTTCCCCACCATCCTTGCCTCCTGCCGCGCCAACGGCGTCGACCCCCTCACGGAGCCCGTCCCCGTCGCCCCCGCCGCCCACTACGCGTCCGGCGGCGCCGAGGTCGACATCGACGGCCGCACCAGCGTCCCCGGGCTCTGGGCGGTCGGCGAGGTCGCCCGCACCGGCGTCCACGGCGCCAACCGGCTCGCGTCCAACTCCCTGCTGGAGGGGCTGGTCTACGCCGACCGGATCGCCGCGCGCCTGGCCGAGGACCCCCGGCCCGTCCCCGGGACGGGCGCCACCGCCGGCTCCGTGACCCCGCTCGCCGACCCCGCCGCCGCCACCCGGGTCCGCACCCTCATGTCGCGGCACGCCGGGGTGCTCCGCACGGGCGAGGGCCTCGCCGAGCTGGTGGCCGAACTCGACGCCCTCGCCCGGCCGACCGCGCCCGTCACCCCCGGCGTCGCCGCGTGGGAGGCCGCCAACCTGCTCACCACGGCCCGCCTCGTGGCCGCAGCCGCCCTGTACAGAACCGAGAGCAGAGGCTCTCACCAGCGTGCCGACTTCCCCGAGCCCAGATCCGGGCTCAGGATCCGGCCCGTCGTCGTCCGACTGGAAGGGGACACCGCCGTGACCACCGCCGAGGACTGGCAGCCGTCCCTGCCGTCCGCCCTCGTGGCCGAACTCGACGCCGTCTCCTTCCCCCTCGCCGGGGCCGACCGGAGCCCGGAGGCCCGGGCCGAGTTCTCCCTCTCCTGCACCGCCCCCCACCTGTCCCACGTGGAACTGGTCCGCCGCGCCCTCGCCGAGGACCTCACCGCGGGCCCCGGCATCGACGTCACCAGCGTCGCGACCATCCCCGCCGACCAGGTGCGCACCGCCCAGGTGGTGGCCCGGGCCGACGGCACCGTCAGCGGCCTCCCGCTCGCCGAGCTCGTGTTCTGGCTGGTCGCCGACGGCGCCCTGGAGGTCACGCGCACCGCACGGGACGGCGACGCGGTCAAGCGCGGAGACGTCCTGATGACCGTCACCGCGCGTACGCGCGACCTGCTCACCGCGGAGCGGACCGCGCTCAACCTCCTCACCCACATGTCCGGGATCGCGACGGCCACGCGCGCGTGGGTGGACGCCGTGGCCGGCACGCGGGCCCGCGTTCGGGACAGCCGCAAGACCCGCCCCGGGATGCGCGCCCTGGAGAAGTACGCGGTGCGCTGCGGAGGGGGCGTGAACCACCGGTACGGCCTCAGCGACGCGGGCCTGGTCAAGGACAACCACGTGGTCGCCGCCGGGGGTGTCGGCGAGGCGGTGCGCGCCGTCCGCGAGCGCTTCCCCGACCTCCCCCTGGAGGTCGAGGTCGACAGGCTCGACCAGATCGAGGACGCCATCGCCGCCGGGGCGGAGGAGATCCTCCTCGACAACTTCACCGTCGACGGGCTCCGGGCGGCGGTCGCCCAGGTCGGGGGACGTGCGCGGCTGGAGTCCTCCGGCGGACTGACCCTCGACGTTGCGGGGGACGTGGCCCGCACCGGGGTCGACTACCTCGCCGTCGGCGCGCTCACCCACTCCAGTCCCGCGCTCGATATCGCCCTCGACCTGTTGTGAGGGCGCCCGAGTGGTGGAAGATTCCTTGAGAACACACCACTTCGACCATGGATGAGGCCCTCAGAATGCTGCTCGCGATCGACGTCGGCAACTCCGAGACGGTCTTCGGTCTCTTTGAATCCGACGAGCTTCTCGAACACTGGAGAGTGGGGACCGACACCCGGCGCACCGCCGACGAGTGGTCGGTGGTGCTGCGCGGGCTCCTCGACGCGAGCACCCTCGGCGGCCCGGAGGACATCGACGGGATCGCCCTGTGCTGCTCGGTGCCGTCGGTACAGCACGAGATGCGCGACATGTTCCGCCGCCACTTCGGCGACGTCCCCGCCGTCATCGTCGAACCCGGGGTCAAGACCGGGGTGCCGATCCGGATGGACAACCCCAAGGAGGTGGGGAGCGACCGGATCATCAACGCCCTCGCCGCCAACCACCTCTACGGCGGTCCGGCCGTGGTCGTGGACTTCGGGACCGCGACGACCTTCGACGCGGTGAGCGTCAAGGGCGAGTACGTGGGCGGCGCGATCGCCCCCGGCATCGACATCTCCGTGGACGCCCTGTCCCGGCGCGGCGCCCAGCTGCACATGGTGGAGATCGTCAAGCCGCGTTCGGCCATCGCCAAGAACACCACGGAGGCGCTGCGCTCGGGCATCGTGTTCGGGTTCGCGGGCCAGGTGGACGGGATCGTCGACCGGATGGTCGCCGAGCTCACCGACTCCCCGGACGACGTGACCGTCGTGGCCACCGGAGGGCTCGCGTCCACGGTCATCGGCGAGTGCGAGACCGTGGACCTGCACGAGCCGTGGCTCACCCTGATCGGGCTGCGCCTGGTCTTCGAGCGCAACACGGGCTGAGCCCGGGCGCGGGGCGGGGGCGCACGCCCCCCCCCCGCACACGGGCCCGTGCGCGGCGGGGGGCGCACCCG
>NZ_JBSHDN010000229.1:0-9522 GCF_053616335.1 Nocardiopsis sp. NPDC055824 | reverse complement strand
CCGCGGCGCTGCCGCGGCACACCCGCCGGTCCGCGTCGGGAGGGGCGGCGGGCCCGCACCCCGCCGCGGCGGCGCTCAGCCCCCGGTGGTGGCCAGGGTCAGCGGCAGCACCTCGGGGGCGCCCGCGCTCCTGAGCAGGGCGGCGCCCACGGTCAGGCTCCAGCCGGTGTCGGTGTAGTCGTCCACCAGCAGGACCGGTCCGGGCGTCTCGGCCTGGACCGCCGCCAGCCGCTCGCGCAGCTCGTCGCCGACGCGCAGGGACGCGTACACCTGGGCCAGGCGCATGGCGCTGTTGTGCTTCCTCTGCTCCACGGCCCCTCCGTACTCCAGCGCCCCGATCGGGGTCAGCCTCCCCAGCCGGGACAGGCGGGAGGCGAGGTCGTTGATCAGGGCGGGCCGTGTGCGGGACGGCATCACGACGACGCCGACCGGCCGGCGCTCCCAGCCCCACGTGGCGAGGACCCGTACGACGCCCTGGAGCATCCGCTCGTCCACCGGGGCGTCCGGCGCGTCGTCCGCGAGCACGCGCCTCAGCTCGTTGCCCCACCCGATGTCGGTGAGGCGGCCCAGGGCCCGCCCCTCGCCCGCGCGGAGGTCGTCCTTGATCTTCCCGGTCAGCCCCACGCCCAGGGTGTCCATGCCGGACGGCCACTGCCGCCTCGGGGCGATGGGCGTGCCCGGCCGGTCGAGGTGCTCCGCCGCGGCCTCACGGCGCCCGGGGTCCACGTCGGTGTTCCAGTACTCGCCGGTGCACACGTCGCAGCGCCCGCAGGCGACGCTCTCGGGGTCGTCCAGCTGGCGGCGCAGGAACTCCATGCGGCAGGTGTCGAGGTCGATGTAGTCGAGCATGGCGCGCTGCTCCCGCTCACGCGCCTCGGTGACGGCCGCGTACCGCTCCGCGTCGTAGCTCCACGGCCGGCCGGTGGCCTCCCACCCGCCGCGGACCCGGCGGACCGCGCCGTCCACGTCCAGCACCTTCAGCATCTGCTCCAGCCGGGTGCGGCGCAGGTCCACCCGGGTCTCCAGCGCGGCCACGGACAGGGGCCGGCCCTCCGCCGCGAGCACGTCCAGGGTCTGGCGCACGGTCTGCTCCGGCGGGAACGACAGCCCCGCGAAGTACTCCCAGATCTGGGTGTCCTCGCGGCCGGGCAGCAGGACCACCTCGGCGCGCTCCACGCCGCGTCCGGCGCGGCCGACCTGCTGGTAGTAGGAGATCGGGGACTGCGGCGCACCGAGGTGCACGACGAACCCCAGGTCGGGCTTGTCGAAGCCCATGCCGAGCGCGCTGGTGGCCACCAGCGCCTTGACCCGGTTGGCGAGGAGGTCGTCCTCGGCCTCCCGGCGCTCGTCGGGGTCGGTCTGCCCGGTGTAGGCGCGCACCTCCAGCCCCTGCTCGCGGAGGAAGCGGGCGGTCTCCTGGGCGGCGCTGACGGTCAGCGTGTACACGATCCCCGATCCGTGGATCTTGGGGAGGTGCTCCGCGAGCCAGCTGAGCCTGGCCGTGGGGTCGGGCAGCCGCGCCACGGCCAGCCGCAGGCTCTCCCTCTCCAGCGAGCCGCGCAGCACCAGGGTGTCCTGGCGCTCGCCGCCCGCCTGGAGCTGCTCGGCGACGTCGCGGGTGACCCGCTCGTTCGCCGTGGCCGTGGTGGCCAGGACGGGCACCCCGTCCGGCAGGTCGTGCAGCAGGGACCGGATGCGCCGGTAGTCGGGGCGGAAGTCGTGGCCCCAGTCGGAGACGCAGTGGGCCTCGTCGATGACGACCAGGCCCGCGCCCGCGGCGAGCTCCGGCAGGACCCGGTCGCGGAACTCCGGGTTGTTGAGCCGCTCGGGGCTGACCAGCAGGACGTCGACCTCGCCCGCGGCGACGTCGGCGTAGGTCGCCTCCCACGCGGTGGTGTTGGAGCTGTTGATGGTCCGGGCCCGGATGCCGGCCCGTTCCGCGGCCGAGATCTGGTTGCGCATCAGGGCCAGGAGCGGCGAGACGATGACGGTCGGGCCCGCACCCTCCGCCCGGCGCAGGGCGGTGGCGACGAAGTACACCGCCGACTTGCCCCAGCCGGTGCGCTGGACGACGAGTGCCCTGCGGTGTTCGGCGACCAGGGCGCGGATGGCGGTCCACTGGTCCTCGCGCAGCCGTGCGGAGTCCCCGGCCAGTGCCCGGAGGTGCGCCTCGGCCTGCTCGCGGAGCGCGCCGCCGGAGGCGTCGGCGGGGACGGTGGTGTCAGCGGTGGGTGTGGCCATGTCCTCCTTGGTACCAGAGCCGGGGGACATCGGAGGGGTCGTCCACAGGACGAACGCGCGAGGACCTCCGCTCCGGCGCGGCGCCGGGACGCCCCGCCGCACCCGGTCCCGAGGGGAACCGCGTCCGGGGAGAGCCGCAGAACACACCGAGTAACGAAACGGAAACTATCCGTCTTCCCGGCATTGCACTCCCGAACCGGTATCTGAACACTCGACGCCAGGGCTCACGTCTGGGGCGCTCGCGTCTGGGAGCGCTCCCGACTTCTCGCGACACGCACGGCGGAAGGACACGGACATGCACCGACCACGGGGCCGGACCGGCCCCCGACACGCCTCCCCCGAGGCCCCGGCCCGACGACGGGGAGGGCCCGCCCGGCCCGCGCTCCTGGCGGCCGGCGCCGCCCTCCTCCTCACCGGCGCCGCCCTCCCGGCGCTCACCGGGCCCGTCCCCGCGACCACCGCGGCGGCCACGGGCGCCGCAGCCGTCCCCGTGGGGTCCGGCAGCTACACCGACACCCTCCCGGCCGGGGCCTCCGGCCCCTCCGACCTCAGCGGCGCACCGGCCTCCCCCAAGGTCACCGACGACTACGAGGGCGCGGCCCCCACCAACGAGTGGTGGTCCTCCCTCATCTTCCAGCGCTATCCGGAGAACCCCCACGGCGAGAACCTCTTCGCCCACCCCGCCAGCTACCACCCCCACGAGGGCGGCCTGGAGATGGGCTACCCCGACACCCCCCGGCTCGTGGCCGACGGCCTCAAGTACGAGTTCCCCCACGTCCCCGACCTCTCCCTGGGCGCGGTCGGCCTCGACTCCCCCGACACCCGGGTCGCCGACAGCGGCGACTGGACGGTCACCGCCGAGTGGGCGGGCGGAGGCCCCACCCTCCGCGTCACCATCGGGCAGGGCCTGCCCTTCGCCTACGCCGAGACCAGCGGCGGCGACGCCGAGGTGAGCTTCAGCAGCGCACCCGACGTCTGGCACGAGGACGGCTCCGTCGTCGGCGCGAGCGTCGGCGGCCGCCACTACGCGCTGTTCGCGCCGTCGGGTTCCCCCTGGACCCGGTCGGGCGACACCTTCACCGCCGCCACCGGCGACGGCGGCCACTACTCCGTCGCCGTCCTCCCCTCCCCCGGGGACCTGGACGCCTTCGCCCCCTACGCCCACTCCGTCGTCACCGGCTCCGTGGTCGACTACGACTACGACGAGGCCGGGGCCACCCTGACCAGCACCTACCGGGTGGAGACCGAGGCGGTCGAGGGCGACCGCACCGGCACCCTCATGGCGCTCTACCCCCACCAGTGGGACAACGCCGTCACCGACGTGACCGGCCTGTCCTACACGTCCCCGCGCGGCGAGATGCGCATCGCAGAAGGCGGCAGCTTCACCACGGAGCTGACCACCAACGGCGTCCTGCCCAGCCTGCCCACGGTCGACGGCGCCGACCACGACCGCATGCGGCAGCTCATCGACGAGGTGCTCGCCGGGGAGGAGCTCTTCCCCGAGCCCGGCGACACCTACTGGGACGGCAAGGCCATGGGCCGTCTCGCGCAGCTCGTCCCCATCGCCGACTCCATCGGCCACACCGAGGCCCGCGACGAGCTCCTCGACCTGGTCAGGGGGCGCCTGGAGGACTGGCTGACGGCCGGCGGCACGCGCCAGTTCCACTACAACGCCGAGTGGGGGACCATGCTCGGCTACCCCGACAGCTTCGGGGCCGCCCAGGAGCTCAACGACCACGACTTCCACTACGGCTACTTCGTCTCGGCCGCCGCCGTCGTCGCCCGCTACGACCGCGCCTGGGCAGCCGAGGACGCCTGGGGCGGGATGATCCGTCTCCTGATCCGCGACGTCGCCGCCACCGACCCCGACGACCCGATGTTCCCGCGCCTGCGCTCCTTCTCTCCCTACGCCGGGCACGGCTGGGCGTCCGGGCACGCCGGGTTCGCGGCGGGCAACAACCAGGAGTCCTCCTCCGAGGGCATGCACTTCGCCGCCGCCACCGCCCTGTTCGGCTCCCTGGCCGGCGACGAGGAGGTCCGCGACCTCGGCGTGTACCTGCACACCACCCAGGCCTCCGCGATCCCCCGCTACTGGCAGGACCAGGGCGGCGGGACGTTCCCGGAGGACTACGAGCACGACGTCGTCGGCATGGTGTGGGGCGACGGCGGCGACTACCGCATCTGGTGGGACGGCGGCGACGAGGAGCACTACGGCATCAACTACCTGCCCATCACCGCCGGTTCGCTGTACCTCGGGCACGACCCCGAACACGCCGGCGCCGTCTACCGGTCGCTCGTGGACCGCCTGGGCCGCGAGCCGGAGATCTGGAGGGACATCCACTGGGCGCACCGCGCCCTCTCCGACGGCGACGACGCCCTGCGCATGTTCGAGGAGCAGTGGCAGACCTACGAACCGGAGGCGGGCGGCTCCAAGCCGCACACCTACCAGTGGGTCTCCACCCTCGCCGAGGTCGGCACCGTAGACGCCTCCGTCACCGCCGACACCGCCCACTACGCGGTGTTCGACGACGGCGGGACCCGCACCCACACCGCCTTCAACCCGGGCACCGACCCGGTGACGGTCACGTTCTCCGACGGCGTCGAACTGAGCGTGGAGCCCGGTTCCCTGGCCTCCACCAGGGGTGAGGGCGGCGGGGGCGACCCCGGAGACCCCGGTGACCCGGGCGACCCCGGGGAGGGCAACGTCGGTGACGGAGACCTCCACCTGACCCCCTCTGCTCTCTCCGGAACCCCGCACGGGTCCGCCGACGAGATCACCGTGGCCTCCGCCAGAGGGCGCAACCAGGACGGCCTGCCGCCGGAGGACCGGGTGGTCCTGCGGGTCGACGGCCTGACCGGTTCCCACAACGGCGACGCCACCGCGTTCTCCCTGCCGGTGGACTCCGGAAACGCGATCGCCAACGCGGTCCAGGTCCGCGTGGTCTACGACCTGGACGGCGACGGCACCGACGACCGGACGGAGACCTACCGCTACTTCGCCACCAACGACCGGTCCGGCTGGGAGGAGTACACGCAGGGAGGAGGCGCGGCCGACAGCGACGGCGCCCTCGGCGACATGGTCGACGGCTCGGTCCGCGTCGAACTGTGGAGCGCCCTGGGAAGCGACAGCTCACGGATCCTGGTCGGCCCGGACGACGGTGCCTCGGTCACGATCCCCTTCAGCGACTGACGGCGGGCAGGCTCTGACCGGCGGTCAGAGCCTGCTCTTCCGGGCCCCGCCCCGGCCCGCGCCCGGGCGCCCGAACCAACCCCCGTCGGCCAGGTCCCCCTCCGGGGAAGAGGGCCCGGACCCGTCACCCCGTCGCACCACGGTGCTTTTCGCCCCTCCCTGCTTTCAGGGCGAAAACCACGTCGCAAGGGGTCAAAACCCCTCAGTCGCGCGACTCACACACGTCCAACCACGCGTCCGCGTACGTTTCAGTCTCCGGCACAGGCCAGAATTACGGACATGGCCCGTACTACTTCCCGTCCCCCCGAGGATCTCGCCGAGAAGATCATCGACATCGACGTCTCCGAGGAGATGCGAGGCAGCTTCCTGGAGTACGCGTACTCGGTCATCTACCAACGCGCGCTCCCCGACGCCCGCGACGGCATGAAGCCGGTTCAGCGGCGCATCCTCTACCAGATGAACGAGATGGGGCTCCGCCACGACCGCGGGCACGTCAAGTGCGCCCGTGTGGTCGGGGACGTGATGGGACGGCTCCACCCCCACGGTGACAGCGCCATCTACGACGCCCTCGTCCGCCTCAGCCAGTCCTTCGCCATGCGCGTGCCCCTGGTCGACGGCCACGGCAACTTCGGTTCGCTGGGCGGCGACGACGCCCCCGCCGCCATGCGCTACACCGAGGCCCGTCTGGACCGCGCCGCCGAGCTGCTGGTCTCGTCCATCGACGAGAACGTCGTCGACTTCAAGCCCAACTACGACGGCCAGGAGACCGAACCCGAGGTCCTCCCCGCCGCCTTCCCCAACCTGCTGGTCAACGGGGCGTCCGGCATCGCCGTGGGCATGGCCACCAACATGGCCCCCCACAACCTGGGCGAGGTCATCGCCGCCGCACGCCACCTGATCTCCCACCCCGACGCGACCCTGGAGGAGCTCACCGAGTTCGTGCCCGGCCCGGACCTGCCCACGGGCGGCACCATCGTCGGGCTGGACGGCATCCGCGACGCCTACCGCAGCGGCCGGGGCACCTTCAAGACGCGCGCCACCGTCGCCATCGAGAAGGTCTCCGCTCGCCGTACCGGCCTGGTCGTGACGGCCCTCCCCTACAACGTGGGCCCCGAGAAGGTCGTCAGCCGCATCAAGGAGCTGGTGCAGTCCAAGAAGCTCCAGGGCATCTCGGACCTGAAGGACCTCACCGACCGCACCCAGGGCCTGCGCCTGGTCATCGAGCTCAAGAACGGCTTCAACCCCGAGGCCGTGCTGGAGGAGCTCTACCGGCTCACGCCGATGGAGGAGTCCTTCGGCATCAACAACGTCGCCCTCGTGGAAGGCCAGCCCCAGACCCTGGGCCTGCGCGAACTCCTCGAGGTGTACGTCAACCACCGCCTGGAGGTCGTCCGCCGCCGCAGCGAGTTCCGCCGCACGAAGCGGCAGGAGCGCCTGCACCTGGTGGACGGCCTGGTCACGGCCCTGCTGGACATCGACCGCGTCATCGCCCTCATCCGCGAGGCCGACGACACGGCGGCGGCCCGCGAGTCCCTGATGGGCGCCTACGGCCTGTCCGACACCCAGGCCCGCTACATCCTGGACACCCCGCTGCGCCGCCTGACCCGGTTCGACAGACTGGAGCTGGAGACCGAGCGGGAGAAGCTCAACCAGGAGATCGACTCCCTCACCGCGATCCTGGAGTCGGACAAGAAGCTGCGCCGCGTGGTCTCCAAGGAGCTCGCCGACGTCTCCAAGGAGTTCGCCACCCCGCGCCGCACCCAGCTGCGGGAGAGCGACGGGGCCGCCCGCAGCGCGGTCGTCCCGCTGGAGATGGCCGACCAGCCCTGCCACGTGCTGTTCGGCGTCGACGGCGCCATCGGCCGCAGCAAGGGCGCCGCGGTGCCGCGCGTCTACGAGGGGCTGCGCACCCGGCACGACGCTATCCACGTGTCGGTGCCCACCACCTCGCGCTCGGACGTCGGCCTGGTCACCGACCTCGGCCGGATGATCCGCGTCCCGGTGGTGGAGCTGCCCGAGCTGCCGGACCGCGACGACGAGCGCCCGCCCCTGGCCTCGGGCCTGGACGTCGGGGAGTTCGTCCAGCTCGAGGAGGGCGAGCGCGTCGTGTCGGTGGTGGCCATGGACACTTCGGGCCCCGGCTTCGCCGTGGGCACGGTCGGCGGCGTGGTCAAGCGCGTCGCCCCGGACTACCCGCCCAACAAGGACGACTTCGAGGTCATCGCGCTCAAGGACGACGACCGCGTCATCGGCGTCACGCAGCTCTCCTCGGGTGAGGAGGACCTCGCCTTCATCACCTCGGAGGCCCAACTGCTGCGCTTCTCCGCGAGCACCGTGCGCCCGCAGGGCAGGCCGGCGGGGGGCGTGGCGGGCGTGCGCCTGTCGGAGGAGGCCCGCGTGCTCTGGTTCGGCGCCGTCCCGAGCCCGGAGGACTCGGTGGTGGTCACCGTCTCCGGTTCCTCCAGCGCGCTGGAGGGCACACAGGCCGGTTCGGCCAAGGTGACGCCGTTCGAGACGTATCCGACGAAGGGCCGCGCCACGGGCGGCGTGCGGTGCCACCGCTACCTGAAGGGCGAGGACACCCTGCTGTTCGGCTGGATCGGCCGGGCACCGGCCCGCGCCTCGCGGGCGGACGGCAAGCCCGTCCGGCTTCCCGACACCAGCGACCGTCGGGACGGGTCGGGTGACGCCCTCCCGAGGGCGATCGTTACTGTTGGTAGCGGTCAGACCGACTCCGGGATCACCGGTCCCGGCGCCTGACCCCTCCATCCCGTGCCGTGCACACCGGAGTGCTCCGGTGTGCACGGCACAGCTGTGACCAAGGACAAGGGAGTGACTCCACGTGGGTGACAACAACGGTGCCGTCCCCTCCGCAGGCGCCTTCGACGACGTGTTCGCGGCCAACGCGGGCTACGCGGCCGACTTCTCGCTGGCCGGGCTCAAACCGGTCGCGGGGCGCGGCCTCGCCCTGGTGACCTGCATGGACTCCAGAATCGAGCCCCTGGACATGCTCGGCCTGGAGCCGGGCGACGCCAAGATCCTGCGCAACGCGGGCGCCCGGGTGACCGACGACACGCTGCGCACCCTGGTGCTGGCGGTGTACCTGCTCGGGGTCGAGCGGGTGCTGGTCCTTCCGCACACCCGCTGCAAGATGGCGTCGGTGCCCGGCGACGACGCCGTCCACGACCTCATCCAGCAGGAGTACGGGGTCGACACGCGGAGCCTGGAGTTCCACACGAACAGCGACCAGCTGGGCGCGCTGGGGCACGACCTGGAGCGCATCCGCCACCACCCGCTGCTCCCCGCCGGCCTGCCCGTCGCGGGTGCGATCTACGACGTGGACACCGGGCGGATCTCCCCCACGGACCTGTGACGACGCGGCGCGGAGCGCCGTCCGCGCCTCTCGGGGCCCCGGCCCGGAGGGCGGACCGCGTGTGCGGGCCCCGTGTGCGGGGATCTCTCTGATGGGGGTGGTGACGCCAGTGGGTCACACCAGACCTCACAAAGCGCCTCCACCCCACACGCCACACCAGGGAATGCGGCCGGACCCCTGGCCGTTGTGATCCGGGACGGTTCGCGCCGTCGGAAGGAGCACCGTGGAAGAGAGCACCTACGAGACCTACAACCGCGCCCGCATGTTCATGGAACTGGGCGACCCGATCTACGCGGCCCGCACCCTCGAACCGATCGTCGAGCACGATCCCGACAGCAGGTCGCTGCTGGAGCTGCTCGGACGCGCCTACTTCCACTCCGCTCAGCTCAACAAGGCCGAGAGGACCTTCCGCCGGATCATCGAGCTGGACCCGGTGGACAACTGGGCGCACATCGCGCTCGCCCGCACGCTGGAGCGCCAGAGCCGCCACGACGAGGCGGCCACCTACCGGCGCATGTACTCGGTGATGTCCGGGGGATCGCTGGACTGAGGGGCGCCGCCCGGCGCGCCCTCCCCCGCACCGGGGCCGCCGGCCGGGCGGCCGCGCCCCCGCGAACCGGGAGCGGCGACCTCCCCGAGGGGGTGCGCCTGGTCCTGGACCCGGCGCCGGTCGTGGGCGACCTTCCCCGGCGGACCCTGGACCGGGTCATGGCCCGCG
>NZ_JBSHDN010000228.1:0-9606 GCF_053616335.1 Nocardiopsis sp. NPDC055824 | reverse complement strand
GCACCCGCACCGGGCGGGTGCGCGCCGGCCCCGACCGGCCCCGTCCCGCCACGCGCACGCGCTCCATGACCGGCTCGAACTGCGGGGCGTCTCCCCGCTGCCCCGCCGTGAGCACCACCGACATCGGCTTGTGGCCCTGCTCGCAGGCCAGGTGGATCTTGGTGGTCCACCCGCCGCGCGAGCGCCCCAGGGCGTGGTCGTCGGGCTCCACCGTTTCGTGATCTGAACCTTCCCCTTTTTCTGGGCCCCGGCGGCGTGCTGGTGGGCGCGCACGATGGTGGAGTCCACGTTGAGCTGCCAGGTGATCAGTCCCGCCGCATCGGCCACCGACTGCAGCGAGTCCAGGAGCCGGGCCCAGGTGCCGTCCAGGGACCAGCGGCGGAACAGGTCGTAGACGCTCTGCCAGGGCCCGTACCGTTCGGGCACGTCCCGCCAGGGCGCCCCGGCCCGCACACGCCAGCGGATGCCGTTGATCAGTTGGCGTTTGGACCGCGAGGGCGGGCGGCCCGTGGTCGGGGCGGGCAGCAGGGGGCACAGCAGCGCCCACTGGGCGTCGGTGAGGTCACCGCGCCCCGGTTTGGGTAGAGTCACAGCGAAGCCTTCGGTGGGCTCGGTCTTCTTGGTCGTTGACTCGTCTACCGAAGGCTTCGCTGCTGTGCGGGGTGACACGCCTGGCGTGACCGGATCGGTGCTTTGATCCCTGATCACACCAGTTACCAAACAGGCCCTAGACGGGCCCGATGCCCTCCACGATGAGCAGGACCTCCTCGGGGTGGCCTTCCACGGCTCCGTCGGGGCCCTCCAGGAGTTCGTCCATGACGGTGTCGTCCATGTAGGAGACCTCGATCACCACGCCGGGTTCGGGGGAGAAGAGCGCCCCGGCCCCGTTGTAGTGGCCGGTGCCGTCCGGGAGCTCCCGGATGCCGCCTCCGGGCAGGACCTCCTCGAGGGGGATGCCGCCCTCGGCATCCGGCGCCAGGTAGGCGTCCACGTCCGTGAAGTCCGCGTGCCGGTGGACCGTGACGTACACGTCGGAGGGGGCGAACACCTCGCGTTCGGGAAGGACCCGGCCGTCGTCGTCGACGAGGTGGTCCACGTCCACGGTGTCGGGCAGCCAGGACCGCTCGACCTCCTCGGCGTCGGGCAGGACGACCTCCTCCTGCCCTTGCTGCTGCCGGGACATCCAGGCGTTGACGTCGTGGTCGTAGGGGGTGCCCTCCACGGCGTCGGGCAGGTATCCGATCTCGTAACCGCTGAGGTCGCCCTCGGCGGGGAGGTAGCCCTGGGCCTCCAGGAACGGTGCGGCCTCCTCCAGGGACATGCGCTCGGAGGGCGCGCTGCCGTCCGCGTTCAACTCGGGGAGTGCCTCCTCCGAGGAGGAGCTGGGTTCCACCGCCTGCGCGGTTCCGCACGCGGTCGTGGCGACCATGACGGCCACGGCGCCGAGGGTCATGGCGAGGACGGGGGAGAGGGGGGTGCGCTTCTGCCGGAAGGTCATGGGTCCATCGTGCGGGCCGGGGCCCGCGGCGGCATGAGTACGCGCACTCAACCGTCCTCCGCGGAGGCCTCCGGCAGACGTGGTCCGCCTCCCGTGCCACGCGGCGACGGCGTCCTCCGCCGCCCGGCGGAACCGGGGCGGCGTCCGTCCCGGCCGGGAACCGGTGGCCCGGATCACCGCCCCGTCGGCCGTGACCGCCTTGACCCCGACGCAGCGTCCGGGTCTTTCCTGGTCGCATGCCGCTCACACGGTCCCCGGTCGTCGCCCCCTGTCCCGCCCCGCATCCGCTGAGCCCGCGCGGCAACGACATCGCTGCGATGGCGCCGCCGCAGGTCGAACGGACCCCCGGCGCGGCACGTGGGAGGGTGTTCGGCGTGAGGACCACCCTGCTGATGATCGCCGCACCGGCCGAGACCGGTCCCGCCGGGGTGACGGCCGACCACGGGCCCCCGGTCCTGGCCGGGGCCGGCGTGCGGATCCTCGTGCTGCCGACCGTGGTCGTGTCGCGTGCCCTGCGCGACCTGGAGCCGAAGGAGCCGTCCCATGCTCAGCGGTGAGCTCGCGGAGCTGGCCGGCGTCACCGTCCGCACGCTGCGCCACTACCACCAGATCGGACTGCTGCCCGAGCCGCCGCGCTCGGCCGGAGGCTACCGGGACTACGGTGTGGGCCACCTCGTCCGCCTCCTGCGCATCACGAGGATGACCGCACTCGGCGTACCGCTGTCCGCGCTCCCCGCGGTGCTGGACGATCCGACGGCCGCCGAGGAGCTGCTCGACGAGCTCGACCGCCAGGCCGCCGCCGACATCGAACGGCTCGTCGCCCGCCGGGCCGGGATCGCCGCGCTGCGCCTCAGCGGCGCCCCGCCCGACCTGCCGCCGGAAGTCTCGGCATGGCGCTCCGGCCCGGCGGCGGAGATGCCTGCGGACATGGCCCGCTACGAGCACGAACAGCTGGTCCTGGTCGGCCACCTGCTCGGTGAGGACGGCGCGGCGGGGTTCGCCGCCCTGTTCGGCGGGGCGGACAGCGGCACGGCCGCGTTCGCGCCGCTCACGGCGCGCTTCTACGCACTCGGGCCCGACACCCCGGACGAGGAGGTCTCCTCGCTGATCGACGAGCTGGTCGAGCACCTCGAGCCGCTGGTACAGCGGCTGGACGGCCTGCCCCCGCTCGACGCGCAGGCCGAAGAGCTGATGGACGAACTGAACCGGCAGAACCTCAGGCCCGTGCAACACCGCGTCCTGCGCCGGGTCCAACAGCGGCTGGCCCGGCCCGGTGGGGCCTGACCCGGCTCCGCGGCCCCGCGCCGGTCCGTACTCTGAGGGGCACTGTGACCCAGGACATCTCCCGCGGGCTTGCGTACGACGCGACGTCGGGGTCTTGACTCGGGGGCGCCGTATCCACCGACCCCGAGGATTCGCCATGACCGCTCCGTCGAAGTTGATCTCCGTCGAAGAGTTCTTCGGCCCGCCCGCCCGTAGCCGGGCCCTGCTGTCCCCGGACGGTGCGAAGGTCGCCTACCTCGCCCCGTGGCGGGGACGGCTCAACGTGTTCGTCCGCGACCTGGACTCGGACTGGACCGCCCCCGACGACGCACACGACGCCGACGCCCCGGACGTCCGGCGCGTCACCTCCGACACCCGACGCGACATCGACGCCTTCTTCTGGACCACGGACGGCCGCCACCTGCTGTTCCAGCAGGACGCCGACGGCGACGAGAACTGGCACCTGCACCGCGCCGACCCGTACCGCCCCGATGAGCCCGCGGTCGACCTGACCCCCTACGAGGGCGTGCGGCTGCTCGGCGCGCAACTCCCGCCGGACCGGCCGGGCACCGCGTTCGTGCAGCTCAACATGCGCCGCCCCGACCTGATCGACCTCTTCGAGCTCGACCTGGCCACCGGCCGCCTGACCACGGCCGCGGAGAACCCCGGCGACGTCCTCTCCTGGCTGCGCACCCCCGACCGGCTGCTGGCCTTCACCATGGAGGAGGGGGGCGACCACGTGCTGTCGGAGTGGGACGCGGGTGAGCGGCGCCCGATCGCGCGGTTCCCCGGCGCGGACGCCCTCTTCGGGGTCCTCCCGGCCGCGCCCACCCCGGACGGGGGAGGGCTGTGGATCGGTTCCTCGCGCGGCTCGGACCGCACCCGCCTGGTCCGGGTCGACCTGGACACCGGCGAGCAGACCGGGGTGGACAGCCACCCCGTGTTCGACCTGGACACCCCCCGTCCCGAGGCCGATCCGCGCTTCCCGTCCTCGCTGATCCTGCACCCGGCCACCGGAGAACTCCTGGGCGCCCGCTACCTCGGGGCCAGGCAGGAGGTCCACGCGCTCGACACGCACTTCGCCGCGGTGCTGCCGCGGCTGGCCGAGCTGTCCGACGGCGACCTGGCCCACGTGTCCTGCGACGCCGCGGCGCAACGCTGGGTGGTGGACTTCACCCACGACCGCGATCCCGGCGTCACCTGGTTCTACGACCACGCCACGGGTCGGGCCCGCCGCCTGTTCCGGCCGTTCCCGCACCTGGACCCGGCCCGGCTCGCACCGGTCACCCCGATCACCGTCACCGCCCGCGACGGCTTGTCCCTGCCCTGCCACCTCACCCTGCCGGTCGGGGTAGAGCCGCGCGGCCTGCCGACCGTGCTGCTGGTGCACGGCGGACCGTGGTACCGCGACAGCTGGGGCTACGACCCGGAGGTGCAGCTGCTGGCCAACCGCGGCTACGCGGTACTCCAGGTCAACATGCGCGGCTCCACCGGTTACGGCAAGGCCCACACCCGGGCCGCGATCGGCGAGTTCGCGGGCAAGATGCACGACGACCTGCTCGACGCCCTCGACCGGGTGGTCGAGCAGGGGATCACCGACCCGGACCGGGTCGCGATCTACGGGTGCTCCTACGGCGGCTACGCCGCACTCGTCGGGGCCGCGTTCACCCCGGACCGGTTCGCCGCAGCGGTCAGCTACACGGGGATGTCCGACCTCGTCGACCTCGTCCGGTCGGTCGTCCCCTTCGCCCGCCGCGCCGTCGAGAACAGCTACCTGCGCTACATCGGCGACCCGGACGACCCCCGCCAGGAGGCCGACATGCTCGCCCGTTCTCCCATCGGCCGGGTCGACGACATCACCGCGCCGGTGCTGCTCATCCACGGCGCCAACGACGTTCGCGTCCACCGCCGCAACTCCGACCGCGTCTTCGACGCGCTCCGCGCCCGCGGCGCCGAGGTCGAGTACCTGCTGAACGAGAACGAGGGCCACTGGTTCGTCAACACGGACAGCAACATCGAGCTGTACCGCACGCTCGAACGCTTCCTGGCCCGGCACCTGGGCGGGTGCTCCTCGAGCACCGCCTGAGCCGGAGCGGCCGGGAGGGGGCCGCGCTCCCTCCCGGCCCGGGCGCTCCGGAGGCAGGGACGGGTCGACGCCGTTCCCGACTCCGGCCGGGATCTCGTGTTCCGGGGTGTTCCCCGCCCTGCCGTGCCCGAGGGCTACGTCTCGCCGTTCTTGGACAGGTCCTTGACGACGGTGCGGTCGGGTGTGAAGCGGACCAGGCGGCCGTCATCCGCGTAGTGCCGGAAGTCCGGATGCCAGGCCTCCTCGTCCTCACCCAGGTAGCGGCGCAGCAGACGTCTGGCCAGAACCTGGTCGAAGGGCGCCACCTCGGCTTTGCCGTGCATGGTCACCTGGAGGAATTCCATACGCTCCAGATCGCAGGTGTCCACCACCACGGAGGCGCGCGCGTCACGTTCCAGGTACTTGGCCACGACCGAGTAGGAGCCTGTGAGCCACCACAGGGCGTTCTGCTCCCACCCCGCCTCCCTGGCCCGCTTCTGGGCGGCGGCGCTCGACGGGTACGAGGTCGCCCCCTACGACGACGGGGAACTCGAGCGACTCCGACGAGAGGGGATCGAGGACCCCGAGGACGATCCCTCGGTGCTCGTCCAGCCGGTTTCGGGAGCAGCGCCCCGCTTGTTCTTCAACAAGGTCCCCGAACCGAAGAGCGCCAAGAACCGGGTGCACCTGGACCTGTGGGCCGAGGACGTCGGGGCCGAGGCCGAACGGCTCGTCCGACTGGGCGCCACCAGGACGGCCCGGATCGAGGACTGGGTGGCGATGGCCGACCCCGAGGGCAACGAGTTCGACGTCCTGCCCGCGGAGTAGTCGCGCTCGGCACGTCGCGGCCTCTCCGCCCAGGGAAGGCCCCCGCGGGCGGTGCCGCCGGGACCGGAGCCGGGGCCGTCCCGGGGGACGTCCTCCTGCCGGAGGGCAGGGCTGCCCGGCGACCAGCGCCTTGAACGTGGCGAAGTCGCCCGGGGCAAACGGGCCGACCGGCGGGCGGAGCCCGTCGGGGGGATCCGCCTGACGGCATCCGGCCGCGGGGGCGGACGCCCCGGCCCAGGGCCACCTGCGTCGCCTCGGGTGGGCCACCAGGGCCGCGCCGCGCCCCACCACGTGCTCGCAGCGCGGACAACCCTCATCGGTATTCGGTGTTGCTATGTACTGGTAGTCAGTAATACTATGCACTAGTAGTCAGTGTTGATGAGTAGCCAGAGGAGGCGTTCCGTGGGCAAGCAGGCAACGGAGATGCTCAAGGGGATCCTGGAGGGCATCGTCCTCGCGATCCTGTCCGGCCGACCGGCCTACGGCTACGAGATCACGGCGTGGCTGCGGGACCAGGGCTTCTCCGACATCGCCGAGGGCACCGTCTACGCGCTGCTCGTCAGGGTCGAGCGGCGCGGCCTCGTCGACGTCGAGAAGGTCCCGTCCGAGAAGGGGCCGCCGCGCAAGGTGTACTCGCTCAATTCCCAGGGGCGTGCATACCTCGAAGAGTTCTGGAGGACCTGGAGCTTCCTCACAGAACGACTTGAACAGCTCCGAGAAGGAGGAGAGTGAAAATGGCACCCAGTTGGATCGAACAGGTCACGGGATCGTTCGAGGACAAGAAGCGGTACCGGCAGTACAAGGCGCGCACGAAACAGCTTCCCGGGAACTACCGCACGGCGATCGAGGCGCTCGACCGATACCTGATGTACTTCGGCTCGATCACGAAGGGGGACATCCTGATGGAGATGCTGGACGACCTCATCGACCTCTTCGAGCAGAGCGCCGCGGTCGGAACCCCGATCCGGGAGATCGTCGGGGAGGACCCCGTGGAGTTCGCCGAGACGTTCCTGGCGAACTACTCGGAGGGCCAGTGGATCAAGAAGGAGCGCGAACGCCTGGCCCGGGCCATCGAACGCGCCGCCGCAGAAGACACCGGAAAGGAAGAGGGACCCCTCCGATGAAGACACAGAAGCAGTCGGCGATCCGCCTGCGGGGCCTGGAGAAGTCCTACAAGGACCTGCGCGTGCTGCGCGGGGTGGACTTCGACGTCGCGCCGGGCAGCATCTTCGCCCTGCTGGGATCCAACGGGGCGGGCAAGACCACGGTCGTGAGAATCCTGTCCACCCTGCTCAAGGCCGACAAGGGAACCGCCGCGGTCAACGGCTTCGACGTCGCCGCGCAGTCGGCGAACGTGCGGGAGTCCATCAGCCTCACCGGACAGTTCGCCGCCGTCGACGAGATCCTCAGCGGTCGGGAGAACCTCGTGCTCGTCGCCAGGCTGCGCCACATGGAGGAGCCGGGCGCGATCGCCGACGACCTGCTCTCCCGCTTCTCGCTGACGGAGGCGGGCGGGCGGAGGGTGTCGACCTACTCGGGCGGCATGCGCCGCCGCCTGGACATCGCCATGAGCCTCATCGGGAACCCGCCGGTCATCTTCCTGGACGAACCCACGACCGGGCTCGACCCCCAGGCGCGCGTCGAGGTGTGGGAGGCGGTGAAGAACCTCGCCGGGAGCGGCACGACGGTCCTGTTGACCACGCAGTACCTGGACGAGGCCGAACAGCTCGCCGACCGGATCGCGATCCTCCACCGGGGCCGGATCATCGTCAACGGCACCCTCGCCGAGCTCAGGGCGATGCTGCCGCCCGCCGAGGTCGAATACGTCGAGAAGCAGCCGACCCTGGAGGACGTCTTCTTCGCGGTCACCGGCGGCTCCGACACGGACGGCGAAGACCGCCGGACCGCATTAGAGAAGAAGTAGGGGACCGACCATGGCAACGCACTTCCTCGGCGACACCGCCGCGCTCACCGGACGGACCCTGCGCCACGTCACGCGCAGCCCGGACACCATCATCACGACCGCCGTCATGCCCATCGCCATGATGCTGATGTTCGTCTACGTGTTCGGCGGCGCGATCGACACCGGGTCGGTCTCCTATGTGAACTACATGCTGCCCGGCATCCTGCTCATCACCATCGCCTCAGGGATCGCCTACACCGCGTTCCGGCTCTTCACCGACATGCAGGGCGGGATCTTCGAGCGCTTCCAGTCCATGCCGATCGCCCGGTCGGGCGTGCTGTGGGCCCATGTCCTCACCTCGCTCGTCGCCAACGTCCTCTCCCTCGTGGTCGTCGTGGGCGTCGCCCTGCTCATGGGCTTCCGGTCGGGGGCCGGGGTGGGGGCGTGGCTCGCGGTCGCCGGCATCCTGATCCTGTTCACCCTGGCGCTGACCTGGATCGCCGTGATCCCCGGCCTCTCCGCGACCTCGGTGGAGGGCGCGAGCGCCTTCTCCTACCCGCTCATCTTCCTGCCGTTCCTCAGCTCGGCGTTCGTGCCCACCGACACCATGCCCGGCCCGGTGCGCTGGTTCGCCGAACACCAGCCGGTGACGTCCATCGTCAACACGATCCGCGACCTGCTCACCGGCCAACCGGTCGGCAACGACGTCTGGACCGCCCTGGCCTGGTGCGTCGGCATCCTCGTCGTCGCGTACGCCTTCGCCATGGCCACCTACCGGCGCAAGATCAGCTGAGCGCGCTCCCGCCCGGCCGTCCGTCGGGGACGAAGGGCGCGGACCGGCGGCGCCAGGGGCGGCACGGCGCGCCGGGCAGGAGCCCGGCCTCCACGGACGCGCCTCACCACGCACCATGACCCTGTGAGATCGCCCAGACACTCAAGGCGACCAAGGCCGCATGCGGAGACGCCGACGGCCCAGCGGCCCCGCACCGGATTCGTGCCGGTGCGGGGCCGCCGTGGCGGAGGGGCGTCGGTACGGGGCGGGGGGAACCAGGCAGGCGCACCCTCACACGCACGTCCGACCACGGAAGAACACGGTCTCCGAGGTGGCTCCGCCGAGGCCGGGCGCTCCACGGCGGCCGGCGAGGGCGCCGGGGTGTTGGAGGCCAGGGCCCCTTGGTTCTGGATCCTGTGCCGATGCCCCTCGACCCCAGGGGGCCGCAGACCTCAACGGCCCGGCGCGTCGACCTGTCCGGAGGGGCCCGTCTCCGCGGACAGGGTCTCGGGGAAACCACAGTTGCGCAGCCCGGGAATGGGCTCGTAGTTTCCGCCCCCGGAAACGTTCACCGCCGGGAACCAGCCCCATCCCTGGTCCAGATAGGCCTCATCGCCCTGGGTGTAAAGCCACCAGTTGTTGCGGTACTCGCCGGCCGGAGGGTTCTCCAGGTAGGTGAATTGCTGCTGGCAGACGAACCATGCCCTGTTCGCGTAGAGGTATCCAGAAATTTCACTGGGGTTGTCCCTGCCGACACCCCTTTCGAGGTTGCCGCCGAGCCATGCGTTGCAATACGTCGTTGACCAGGACGTTCCGTGGTGATCGACCACGGTCGGCCCTGCGCCGGAGCACCCCTGTGCCGCACTGGCGGGCCCGGCCGCGGCGATGCTCCCGGCCAGCGCTGCCGCGACAAGGAGGATTCTCGTCATTTTTCTCATCGTTCCCGTCCCAGTGGTGGTATTGAGGGTAAACACCGTTGACAATGATCCTCCCATGTGCGGGAGATATCCACTGGGAAAAAACAAACAATGTCCGATTCCGGCCATTGTCGATGGTGAGGAGTCAGTGTCACGCCATTCTCGCGTGCATCAGGATTCCCATCCTGCGAGCGTGTCGCCGTACGCCGACGGGTGCGTGCGCCGGTACGCCGTTCTGCGGAATACCCGTTGTCATGGGTGATGGACCGAAGATCTGCGGATCCGAGTGGATTCGAGCCTCCGCGCACCCCGGGCGGCACGGGTCATCGGCCGCGTCGGCCGCCTGTCGGCAGACGGTCG
>NZ_JBSHDN010000227.1:0-9649 GCF_053616335.1 Nocardiopsis sp. NPDC055824 | reverse complement strand
CCGCGGGGCGGACCCCGGCTCCGGTCAGTCGGCGCCCAGCCCCTCGGCCGGGGCTATCCGCGCCGCCCGCCGGGAGGGGAGCACGGTGGCCGCCGCCGCGATGACCAGGGCGGACACGAGGACGAGTGCCAGCTCCGCCCAGGGGACCGCGACGACGAGGGGTGCGGTCCCCCCGACGACCGCGTTCACCCCGACCAACCCGTAGGGAATGCCGATCACGAGCCCCAGCAGTGCTCCCAGGACGGCGATGACCGCAGCCTCCACCGCGAGTGTGCTCCTCAGCCCCCCTCTGGTCAGTCCCAGTGCCCGCAACAGGGCCAGTTCCCGCGTCCTCTCCAGGACGGACAGGCTCAGGGTGTTCGCCACTCCGAGGCTGGAGATGACCACCGTGACCAGGAGCATCGCCAGCGACAGGTTGACGAGAACGTCGAGGACGTCGGTGAGGCCGGTCCGTTCGGCGAGGGCTCCGCTCAGCGTGATCGCGGGGTCCGCCCCGGCCACCCGGCTCATCTGCTCGGCAAGGGCGTCGTAGTCGGCCCCGGCGGCGGCCGTGCCCCAGACCATGCCCCGCTCGTCACCCGGGGCGACCGCGTCCAGGGCCTCCTCCCGCACCACGGGGCTCGCGGCCCCGGAGGAGGTGGCGAGTTCGGACGCGTACAGCGTGAAGCGGTGCGCCTCGCCGTCGACGGACAGGTCGACGGTCTCCCCCTGCGCGGCGCCGAGCGCGTTCAGCTGGTCCTCGGACACCAGCATGGCCGGAGCTCCGGTGCCGTCCGCGGCCAGGTCCTCGGCCCCGACGGCCCGCGCCAGCTCGGGGGAGACCCCCACCAGGGTGGTCTCGCCCAGACCCTCGACGGTCACCTGTTCGGTGCGCGGCGTCTCCACCAGCACCAGGTCGTCGATGTCGCGGACCATGTCCACGGTCGCCGCGGGCACCGAGCCGGTGTCCACCCGCGCGCTCACGTCCACGGGGAACCGGTCGTCCAGATCACCGTCGATGGTGGCCCGCCCTGTGCTCGCGGCCGTGGCCAGGGCCGCGATCAGCCCGAGCCCGAGCACCAGGGTGAGGGTGGCCGTGGCCGCCCTGCCCGTGTTGCGCCGGAGGTTGGCCCCCGCCAGCTCGGCGATACCTCCCCGGAGACGCAGCAGGCGGTCGGCCCCTCCGATGAGACGGGAGATCGCGTAGCGCAGGGCCATGAGCAGGCCGACGGCGCCCACGGAACCGCCTGCGATGGACACGGGCAGGTTCTCGGCGAGCATGCCGAACACCATCACCGCCGCACCGGTGGCGGCCGCGGCGAGCCCCACCGCGTGGACGGACCGGAAGCGGACCCCGTTCTGGAGCGGAGCCGAACGCAGTGCCTCGACCGGCGCGGTCCCGGCGGCCTTGCGGGCGGGGAACCACGCGGCGCACACGGTGGTGGCCACACCCGTCAGGAACGCCCCGGCCAGGGCCGGAACACCGACGTGCAGGCCGCCCCCGGTCAGTTCCATCAGCGAAGCACCCGCGTACCCCGCGCCCACGCCCGCGGCCACACCGATCGCCGAACCGATGGAACCGATGATCAGCGCCTCGGCGAGAACCAGGTTGCGCACCTGGGACCTCTCCGCGCCCACCAGCCTGAGGAGCGCGGTGTCGCGGCGCCGCTGGGAGAGCAGGATGGTGAACGTGTTGGCGATGACCAGGGCGGCCGCGAGCAGGGCGATGAGGGCGAACACGAGCAGGATGAGTTCCAGCTGCTGGGCGCCGCCCGCGAACCGGTCCGCCGCCAGCCGGGACTGTTCCTCCGCCGTCATCGGGTGGAGATCGTCGGGCAGGTCGGCTCCCATGCTCTCGACCACCGCCTCCGGAGAAGTCCCGTCGGCGATGTCGGCCGTGACGCTCAGCGGGCTCTCCCCGGCGAAGAAGCCCTCCGACGTGTAGAACTGGTACTGGACCCCGGTCAGCGGCCGGAATCCGATGTCGGCCGCGCCGACGACGGTCATGTCGGTCGTTTCCCCGTCGCCTACGAGAAGGCTCACGGTGTCGCCCACCGCGAGCCCCGCGGAGTCGAGGGTCGGTGCGTCGGCCACCATCTCGGCGGCGTTCGCGGGCCACTCCCCCTCCGCCAGCTCGAACCACCGGAGTTCGTCCCGGTCGGAGATGCTGTAGAGGTTGGCGGTGGCGCGGATCTCGTCCGTGACGAGCTGGACGGTGCCCGCGTGGAGGGGGGCCGTGGCCGTGACGTCGGGGTGCTCGGCCACCTGCTCGGGCCATCCGGCACCGGGATCGGCCGCCTCCGGATCGCGGTCCACGATCACGTCGGCAGCCGACAGCGGGGCCGCGGCGACGATGCGCAGGCCGGCGGACGAGGTCGCGGCGAACACGGCGGTGGCCGCCAGGAACAGCGTGCCGAGCACGATCGCCGACAGGACCGAGGCGAGCCGGGCGGGGTGGGCGGCGGTCTGCGCCCAGGCGTAGCCGGGCATCAGGCCTCCGTCCGGGCCATGGCGGCCAGTACCTCGTCGGTGGTCGGCCGTTCGAGCGTGCCGTGGAGGGCACCGTCGGACAGCAGCAGCACCCGGTCGGCGTAGGTGGCGGCGACCGGGTCGTGGGTGACCATGACGATCGTCTGTCCGAGCCGGGTGCCCGCCTCGCGCAGCCGGCCGAGGAGTTCGTGGCCGGTGGAGACGTCGAGGGCGCCGGTCGGCTCGTCCGCGAAGACCACCGCGGGCCCGGTCAGCAGGGCTCGGGCGATCGCGACGCGCTGCTGCTGGCCTCCCGACATCTCGGAGGGGCGGTGCCCGAGCCGGTCCCGGATGCGCAGGGAGCCCACGATCTCGTCGAAGAACGCCCGGTCCGGGGTGCGGCCGGAGAGCTTGAGCGGGAGCAGGATGTTCTGCTCCGCCGTCAGGGCCGGCAGCAGGTTGAACGCCTGGAAGACGAAACCGATGCGCTCGCGCCGGAGCCGGGTCAGCCGCCGGTCGTCCAGGCCGGCGAGGTCCGTCCCCTCGACCAGCACCCTCCCCGAGGTGGGCGTGTCCAGCCCGGCCAGCAGGTTCATGAGGGTGGATTTTCCGGAGCCGGAGGGCCCCATGACGGCGACGAACTCGCCGCGGGAGAAACCGAGGCTCACCCCGGCCACCGCGGTCACCGCCGTCTCGCCCCCGCCGAACCTCTTGACGAGGTCGACCGCTTCGAGAGCGGTGTCATCCACTGTGATGGTCTGCTTGTTCATGGAGCCTTCCCTCGTCGGACCTTCGGGGTCCCACGCTAGGAAGGCGCGGTGTCGCGCCGACAGTGCCGACCGACGGGGGCCGCCCCCGACGATCGTCGGGGGCGGGCGGGGGCCGGGGCGGGCCGGCCCCCTCAGAAGCGGCTGCCGGGCCTGGCCACGCTCACCTCTCCGGTGAAACCGCGGGCCGCGTGCCTCCTGCCCTCCTCCCACATGCCGGGGTCGGCGAAGTGGGTGAGAACCAGGTGCCCGGCCCCTGCCTCGGCGGCCAGCTCCCCGGCCATCGCGGCGGTGAGGTGGCCGTGGCCGTTCAGTGCCTGGTCGTCGGCCTCCAGGTAGGTCGCCTCGCACACGAACAGGTCGGCGCCCCCGGCCGCGCGCACGACGGCCTCGCAGTACCCCGTGTCGGAGGAGAAGGAGACCACCCTGCCGTCGGGGTCCTCGAAGCGGAGCGCGGCCGAGGGGACGCTGTGGTGGGCCCGGAAGGAGCGGAAGGACGTCCCGGCCGCCTCGTAGCGGGTCGTCCCGTCCATGGCCATCTCCCGGGGCTCGAAGGACTGGGCGATCGGGCTGTTCATCGTGGGCAGCGTCGGGATGCCGAAGACCGCGTCGAAGGCGGCCAGACGCGGGGCCTCCCCCGCCGGGTAGTACAGGGGGATGCGCGGCAGGACCTCGGGGAAGGTCCACCGGTAGGCCCAGGCCATGAGGTCCAGGCTGTGGTCGGCGTGCAGGTGCGTCACCACGATCCCGCGCAACCGGTCGAGCCCGTAGCGCGCGCAGTAGGCCAGCAGGGACCCCGGACCGGCGTCGACCAGCAGGACGCCGTCGCCGGTGTGCAGCAGGTAGCAGGAGGCGGGGCCCTCCGCAGTGGGCGCCGTGGCGTTGGATCCGAGGATTTCGAGTTCGAGCACGGTTGCTCCTTCGTACGGTGGCCTGGCGGTCTCAGGGGGCGGGAACGAGCAGGGTGGCGCGGCCGGGGACGACCGCCAGCGACACGGAGCGGCCGATCCGGGCGTCGGGCGGGACCCGGACCCCGAACACGTGGCCGTGCGCGTCGACCGTGAGGCGGACGGCGTCGCCGACGAACTCGGCGTGCACCACCCGCGCGGTCACCGCGGCCCCGTCGTCGCGGTCGGTGACGGTGAGGCTGTCGTCGCGCAGGAGGAGGCGTGTGCGGCCGTGGCCGGTCGGTCCCGTCCCCAGGTCCTCCGCCGGGATCCTCCACCGCCCGTCGAGCACCGCGGCCCCGTCCGGGGAGCGCTCCGCCTCCAGCAGGACCGCGCCGGCCAGGAAGTCCGCGACGAAGGCGTCGGCGGGGTCCTCCCAGAGTTCTCGGGGGGTCCCGAACTGCACCAGGGTCCCCTCGCGCATCAGGGCGATCCGCGTCCCCAGGGAGAGGGCCTCGCGCTGGTCGTGCGTGACGATCAGCGTGGCGCACCCCGAGGAGGAGAGCATGGCGGACAGCTCCCTGCGCAGGCCGCCCCGCAGCTGGGGGTCCAGGGCCGCCAGGGGCTCGTCCAGGAGGAGGACGTCCGGTTCGACGGCCAGGGCCCGGGCCAGCGCCACGCGCTGGCGCTGGCCGCCGGACAGCTGGCCGGGCCGGCGTCCCGCCAGCTCGGTGAGCCGGGTCAGCTCCAGCATCTCGGCGACCCGTCGGCGCCTGCGGTCCGCCGGGAGCCGTCGGGCGCGCAGGCCGTAGGCGATGTTGCCCGCCACGCTCATGTGCGGGAACACCGCGTAGTCCTGCGGGACCAGGCCCACGCCCCGGCGGGCCGGGTCCAGGTGCGTGATGTCGCGCCCGCCCAGGCCGATGGCTCCCCCCGCGACCGGGGTGAGCCCCGCCACCGCGCGCAGGGTGCTGCTCTTGCCGCAGCCGGAGGGGCCGACGACGGCCACGGTCTCGTCGGGCCGCACCTGCACGGACACCCCGCGCACGGCCTCGGTGTCGCCGTAGCGGATGGTCAGGTCGGACACGGTGAGACCGGGCGCCCCGGTCTCGGGTTCACGGAGATCGGTCACGGAGTGCTCCTCAGGGCGCGCCGCCGGGCCAGCACGATGGCCGTCAGCACCGGGGCGACGAAGGCGATGAAGATGATCGACTGCGCGGACGCGGGTTCGAGCCTCTGTGTGGAGTAGGAGTCGAACAGGGCGAACGGCACGGTGGGCGTGGCGGGCGGGTTGACGAAGAAGGAGATGTTGAACTCGCCGAAGGAGAGGGCGAACACCATCGTCACCGCCTGGGTGAGGGCGGTGAGGCAGCCGGGAACGGTGACCGTGGCCAGGACCCTGGCCGAACCGGCCCCCAGGCTGCGCGCCACCCCTTCGTGGAGGCGCAGTTCCTCGTCCGCCAGCGCGGGGACCAGGGCGGCCAGGGTGAAGGGCAGCGTGAACACCACGTGTCCCATGACCAGCAGCAGCCCGCTGGGGCGCAGTGCCGCGTAGGCGCTCACCAGGGCGACGCTCAGCGCGATGCCCGGCACGGCCAGGGGGACGTTGACGAGGTATCCCGTCAGCCGGGTCAGCGGCGAGGGGTGGCGGGCCACCCACCAGGCCAGGGGTCCGGAGAGGACGAGGTTGACCGCCACCACCAGCGCCGCCACGGCGAGGCTGCGGACGATGACGGGGGCGAGCGGGGGCCAGGCGTGGGCGAACCAGTCGAGCGTGAACCCTCCGCCCCAGGGCCCCTGCGAGAAGTCGACGCTGGTGGCGACCACCAGGGTCGCCAGGATCGGGATGAGGACGAAGGCGCAGACGGCCCGGGTGACGGCGCGGTTCACGAGGCCACCGCCCGACCGACCAGGCGCCCCAGGCCGCGTCCGAGGACCAGCGCCGCGACGGCCATGGCCGCCAGCAGCACCGCCAGGGTGGAGGAGGCGGCCAGACGGTAGCCGGTGGTCAGTGCGTTGGCCACGTCGAGCGGGAGCAGGCGGATGCCCTCGGAGAGCGTGGCGACCGTGCCGTACCCGCCCAGGGCGATCGCCGCCGCGGTGCCCCCGGTCTCGATGAGCGCGGGAAGCAGCAGGGGCAGGGTGACCGTGGCCAGTACACGCGCCTTGGAGGCGCCCAGGGTGCGGGCGCTCTCGGTGAGCGAGTGCGGCAGCCCGGCCGCGGCGGCGCGCAGCGGCCCCAGGACGCGGGGCAGCGAGAAGTAGACGTAGGCGACGAGGAGGCCGGGCAGGGTGTAGGCCAGGCCGGCGAACCCCTCCCACAGCGGTGCGAGCAGCCCGGTCCTGCCGTTGAGCACGATCGCGAAGAACCCGATGATGATGCCGGGGAGGGCGATCGGCAGGGTGAGCAGGGCGTCGGTGGAGGCGCCTCCGGCCCCGGCGCGGTCCTGCCGTGCCTGGTGCAGCACGACGGGGACGGCGATCACGAGCGTGGCCAGGACGGCCACCCCGGCGACCAGCGCCGACGCGGCCAGGGACTCGCGGACGGACGCCGAGGCCAGGGCGTCGGCGTAGTGCTCCAGGGTGGGTCCCCCGTCGGCCGGGGCGCTGCCCAGGCCGAGGGAGTTGCCCACCAGCACCGCGACCGGGTAGGCGCTGAACAGGCCGATGACCGCGAGGGCCGGGAGCGCGGCGGTCCACGGGGGCGGCGTGCGAAGGCGCACGCGCGCGGTGCCGGGGGCCACTAGAAGCCGACCTCGCTCTGGTACATGTCGATGAACTCCTGCTGCCGCTCGCCCTGTTCGAGGTAGTCGATGGTGATCGCGCGCTCGTAGTCGGCCTCGGGCAGGACCTTGTCCTCGAGCTCCTCCGGCATCCCGCCGACCACCGGGCGCATGTACCCGTCCGCGAAGAGGCCCTGGCCCCGCTCGGAGAAGTAGAAGTCCAGGAGCTCCCTGCCGTTCTCGGCGTTGGGGGCGCCCTCGACCAGGCCGACGATGTAGGGGATCTGCAGCGACCCCTCCTCGGGGATGACGACGCTGACGTTCGCGCCCTCGTCCCGGAGCTTGTAGCCGTTGAAGTCGGTGTCGATGAGGATGGGGATCTCGCCCTGGGCGACCTTGGCGGTGGCGGTCTGGGCCGAGGTGGAGGCGCCGTTGTCCTTCAGCTCGGCCAGGTAGTCCAGGCCCGGCCCCCAGTCGGACAGGTCGCCGCCGAGCGCGTGGTTGACCGCCGTCGCGGCGGAGTAGCCCACGGCCGCCTGGGTGGGGTCGAGGTAGCCGACCTTGCCCTCGTAGGCGGGGTCGAGGAGGTCCTCCCAGCCTTCCGGCACGGGCGCGCCGTCCAGGTGGTCCTCGTTGACGATGAAGGCGATCGTGCCGGTGTGGACGGCCGTCCAGTTCCCGTCGGGGTCGCGCAGGTCCTCGGGGACCTCCTCCGCCCCCTCCGGCACGTGGGCCTGGAGGACGCCGGCCTCCACGAGCTGTCCGGCGAAGGCGATCCCGGTGTAGGCGACGTCGGCCACGGGAGCCCCCTTCTCCGCCTGGAGCGCGGCCAGGGCCTGCCCGGAGTTCTTCGGGTCGTTGGGGGCCTGGATCCCGGTCTCCTCGGTGAAGGCGGCCAGGACCTCGCCGTAGTTCCCCCACTCGGCGGGAGAGTTGTAGGTGATGACGGTGCCGCCGTCGCCGGTGGCCGAGGCCGGGGGGAGGTCGGCGTTGCCGCAGGCGGTCAGGGCGAGGACGGCGGTGATCGCGGCCGCACTCAGGACGCCGCGGCCGTGGGCGAGGGTCATGGGGATCTCCGTGGTCGGCGCGGCGCCCGTCGGACACCGCTGTTCCGGATCGTGTGATTAAACGATTAATCAGCACTGTGACCTGCCATGACGCAAACGGTGTCCACGGCTTGAACTCCCGAGGAACAGCGCTCGGCGCTACCAGGCCCGCGCCGGTTCCGGTCCCTGCGGGCACACGGTACTTTTCGAGTCCACGGCCGCCGTCCCCGAGGAGTGCCATGCCCGAACCGACCAAGCGCGCGACCCTGCGGGACGTCGCGGCCGGGGCGGGCGTCTCGGTCGCCCAGGCCAGCTTCGCCCTCAACGGCACCGGCCGCGTGGCCCCGGCGACCGCGGAGCGGGTCCGCCGCGTCGCCGCGGAACTGGACTACCAGCCCGACGGCCGGGCCCGGGCGCTGCGCACCGGACGGCGCTCCGCCTACGGCGTGGTGATCCGGAACATGCGCAACCCCTTCTTCCTGGACGTGCTGCGCGGCATGGAGACCGTCGCGCACCGCAAGGGGGCGCTCCTGCTGATCATGAGCTCGGACTACGACCAGGAGCGGGAGGGAGCCGCGCTGCGCAGGCTCGCCGCCGAGGCGGTCGCCGGGATCGCCATCGCCCCCATCGGCCGGCGCGGCCGCCTCCTGGAGTGGATGGACCGCCACACCCATATCCCGGTGGTGGCCTTCAACTGCACACCGGAGCCCGACCGCGAGGGGGCCGCGAGCCGCCTGTCCACGGTCGGCCCCGACGACGACGCCGCCGTCTCCCTGGCCGTGGCGCACCTGGCGGAGCGCGGGCACCGCGAGGCCGCGCTGCTGACGGCGCCCGAGGCCCTGGCCGCCGACTGGGGACGCGAGGAGTCCTTCCTGCGCCGCTGCGCGGAGCACGGGATGGCCGGAGACGTGGTGCGCGGCCCGCTGGACCACGAGGCGGTGGCCCGCAGGTCGTCGGAGATGATGGCGCGTCCGGGTCACCGCGCCCTCGTCGTCAACTCCGACCACCTGAGCGCCGCCGTCTACGACGCCGCCCGCTCCCGGGGCCTGCGCGTGGGCCGGGACGTCAGCGTCGTGGGCCACGACGACCTGCCCACCTCCGCCCTGCTGGACCCGGGCCTGACCACGATCGCCGTGGAGCGCGAGGCCCTGGGGGAGCAGATCATGGACCTGCTCGTGGAGGGCCCCGGCACCGCCGTGCGGCTGCCCGTGCGCCTGGTGGAGCGGGGGTCGGTCGCGCTCCTGGCATGAGGCGGCCGGGGGCGGCGGCGCGCGGCGGCGGGGGGAGCGGTGCCCGGAGTCGAGGAGCGGCGCCCGGGGGGGACGGCGCGGGCTCCCCGGCGTGGAGCCGGAGCAGCGTGGGCGCAGTGTGGGCCGTCTCCACCGTTCGGCTGATCCCCTGAGACGGGGTGAGACCGCATGCCACGGCGTGCAACTGAGACCAAGACTGAGACCGGGCACGCACGAGGGGCCCCGCGCCGAAGCGCGGGACCCCTCGTGATCTGCGGAGGATCGGGGATTTGAACCCCGGAAGGCGTTGCCACCTAACCGCATTAGCAGTGCGGCGCCATAGACCTGACTAGGCGAATCCTCCTGGCTGTGACAAGACTACAGACACCACGGACGGTTGCGCAAAACGAGGGCCCGGATCGCGGCACGGGGACACGCCGCGCGCGGGTGGAGCGGCGGAGCGGAAGGCGCACCCCGGTCCGCCGCTCCCGTGGCGGGGGCGCCGCACCCCGGTCCGCCACCCCGGCACCGTGTTCCGCGGGGCCGCGG
>NZ_JBSHDN010000226.1:0-9699 GCF_053616335.1 Nocardiopsis sp. NPDC055824 | reverse complement strand
GGGCGGTTCCGCTAGGCGGTCCCCCTCGCGTTCTTCGAGTACATCCCGTCCGCCAGGTAGACGATTCCCGCGGCGACAAGAACCTGGATGACCAGGATGAAAAGGAACTGGTCCCAGATCATCGCCCCGATCCAGCCGCCGAGGAAGGCGGCCACGATGCCCAGGAGCAGGGTGAGCCAGATCGGCAGATGCTGCTTCCCCGGCACGACGAGGCGGCCCAGTGCTCCGATGATGAGGCCGACGATGATCGCACTGATGATTCCGGTGATCTCCACAGGTTCCTCCCCCACGTAGATGCCCTCTCCCCGTGCCCATTGCCGGGAGGGGAAAACACGGCGAGTCCATCCCCTGAACGACTCTTTTGCCGCTTTTTTTGCCCCCTTCCCCCCTCTTCCCGGCAGGACCCGGGCCTGTACGGGGGCCGCGGACCGCCCGGGAGCAGCGGGGGGATTGACCGGGAACGGCAGGGGGTAGGTCTTCCCTCTGTCGGCCTCTTGGCATCGAGAGAAGCCCATGCCCCCCGAGAAGGACCGCGACCGGACGGGACCCGGGCCCCCCGGGAACAGCGTCACCGGAGACAACCACGGCACGGTGATCCAGGTGGGCACCGTGTACGGCGGCGTGGGCGTGGGCGCGGGACCGCCGCACCGGCACAGGGTCCCCCGGCAGATCCCGCACACCCCGCGGTTCTTCACCGACCGCGAGCGGGAGTCCCGCCTCCTGGACTCCGTCGGCCGGCAGGCCCGCGAGGGGGGCGGAGGGCGCGTCGTCGTGCTCAGCGGGACCGGCGGCGTCGGCAAGACCGCTCTGGCCACCCACTTCCTGGAGGAGAACGCCGGGGCCTTCCCCGACGGGGCGCTCTACGCCGACCTCCAGGGGTTCGGCGAGCCGGGCCCCGCCGACACCGGCGACGTCCTGGACGGGTTCCTGCGGGCCCTGCACGTCGACCCCGGCGCCATCCCGCACGACACGGGGGCGCGTGCGGCGGCGTTCCGCTCCCGCACCCACGGCCTGGGGATCTCCGTCCTGCTGGACAACGCGCTCTCGGCCGCCCAGGTCCGCGCCCTCCTCCCGGGCCGGGGGCCGCACCTGGTCGTGGTCACGTCCCGCCTGCACCTCGCCGGGCTCCGCCTCGACGGCGCCGAACTGCTCGAGGTGCGGCCCCTGGACGAGCCGGAGGCCGTCCGCCTGGTGTCGCTCATGCTCTCCGACGGCCGCACCGGCGCCGAACCCGCCTCGGCCCGGGAGCTGGTGGACCTGTGCGGGCGGCTGCCGCTGGCCCTGAGGGCGGCCGTCAGCGGCCTCACCGACCGCCCCCACCAGCCGCTGAGCCGACTGGTGTCGCGGCTGTCGGGGGAGCACGGGCGCCTGGCCGCGCTCAGCCAGACACGGGAGCTGTCCGTGGACACCGCGTTCAACGCCTCCTACGCCCTCCTGTCCGAACCGGCCCGGCGCATGTACCGGCTGCTCGGCCTGGCGCCCGGCCGGGACCTCACCCCCGAGGCCGCCGCGGCCCTCGCCGGCGTGCCGGACGACGACGCCGAGGACCTGCTGACGGACCTGGTGGCCGCCAGCCTCTTGGAGGAGGGGGCCGACGGGCGGCTCCGGCAGCACGACCTCGCGCGGCTGCACGCCCGGGCCCTGGCGGAGGAGGGCTGCGGGGAGGGCTCCGAACGCGAGGCCGCCGTGGACCGGGTGCTGGACTTCTACCTGGAGACGTCCGCCGCCGCCGACCGGACCCTCAACCCGGGCCGCTGGCACCTGGCGCCCGTGTTCGACCGGCCGCCCCGGCGCGTGTTCGGTTCGCGCGCCGAGGCCCTGGACTGGTTGGAGGCCGAACTGGAGTGCCTGCGCGCGTGCGTGCGCCTCGCCCACGGCACCGGCCGCCACTCCGTGTGCTGGCAGCTGTGCGAAGCCCTGCGCAACCTCTTCATGCTGCGCAAGCACTACACCGCCTGGGAGGAGGCCTACACGACCGGCCTGGCCTCCGCCGAGGCCATCGACGACCCCGCCGCCCAGGCGTATCTCCTGTCGGTCCTGGCCGCCCTCCAACGCACACTCGGAAGACTGGACCAAGCCGGTGACAGCTATCACCGAGCTCTCCCGTTGTGGCGACGGGCCGACCACGTCGTCGGCCGTACCGCCGCGTTGGAGGGTTACGGCGTGCTCGAGCTCGACCGTGGTCGACCGAGGAAAGCCCTTGACTGCTTCCGAGAGGCCCTACGCATCTACCAGGAGATCGGGATGGAGCGCGGCATCGTCCTGGTCCACCGACGCCTGGGCCAGGCCGCCTCCGCAATGGGAGACCACGAAGCATCCGTCCGTTACTTCACCAGAGCCCTGAAGGATCTTCCTGAAAGCACTGAAGCCTATATGCGCCTCCGAGCCCTGGTCGGTCTTGCCTCTGCGTACATCAGCGCAGGACGATTTCCGGACGCCGTGCCTGTTCTGGAGGAAGCGCTCGGGCTCAGCCGTGACCTGAGGGCGGAAACGGAGGAGGCCCGTGTCCGGGTCATGTTCGCCGATGCTGCCCGGGAATCCGGGCAGTTCGGCGAAGCGCGACGTCAGCTCACACGAGCGCTCTCCATCTACACCTCGCTGTCCGCTCCCCAGACCGAAGAGACGCGGCGAGGTCTGGACGCCCTCCGACAACTCGAGGAGAGCTGAGCTCGGCTGACGCGAGGAACGCCTCCAGCCCCTCAACGCACCCCCCTGCCGTCAACCAGGCATAGGCAACGGAAGCCACCACCCACGCAGGGACGTCTGCCGCCACCGTCAAGCCGTCCGGCACTCCTCGCACATGCACTGACGAGGGCAGACCCAGGCTTGCGACCACACTGCTTCCAACAAGGTCTCCGAACGTTCTTTCGGGGCTGAGGTCACCGTCCCTGGGCAGAAGGACGACGTCCGCCGCCAAGAGCCAACATCGCTCCGTATGGGGGCCTGCGACCACCACAAGGTGCTCGTCCAGGAGGAGAGGGGTGCTGCGGTCGAGGGCGGGAAAAAGGGTCACTCTGGACAGCGCCGCCCGCGCCCTTGTCGGTTTCACGCGACCGACACCCCCTCTCCTGCCCCTCCACCGACGAATCTCGGTACCGCAACCTCCGGTAGAGAGGCCGCGCCAACGGGCTCTGACAGGTTCATCAGGCGGTAGACGAGTGCGCGCAGCAATTCCGCGGACCGCCCAGGGGCGGAGGTGAGCAACGAGGTGAAGAGGGAGGCTTGTCGGGGGTCGTGACTTTCGGCAGTCTTCTCGATCTGCGGCATCAGGGGTCGAGTCGGCTCGTAGACGGGCGCATACCGGTGCAACGCCTCCAGGGGTGATCCGGGAGCCAGGTAGGTGAGGTCACCACTGGCGAGGAGCACTGGAGTTCCGAGGGCACTGGACACATAGGTGGTGGATCCATGGTCGCCGATGACAACGTCTGCGGCGACGTGCAGACCCAGCCACGGGGAGTTCTCGGCGAGGACCCGAAGGCCGCGCCGACGGGCTCCGGCGAGCCAGGCGTGAACCTGACGCCCTCCGTGAGCGGACCAGACTCCCGGATGGATGTTCACAGCGGCGACGTGGTCATGCGGGAGGTCGTCCATGAGCTGTTCGAGCAGACCGGGGTGACGCCCCAGAAGAGAGCGCCTTCCCCAAGAACTCGACAGGAGTACGAGCCTCTCACCATCTCCCACTCCGATGGCTTGCCGGTAGCGTTCCCGTTCGGGACGAGACATCAAAGCCCTGTCGAGGCACGGGTCACCCACGAGATGGGTCACCTCAAGAGACTCAGGAACCACATTGGCGAGGATGGCACGATGATTCTCGTGGGAAACACCGATCGCCGCCGGAATGACCCTGCCGTATCGGACAAGGTTGGAATAAACAGCATCGTTCACCGGCGGACGCACCAGTGGAGGCCCGTAGCCGGTCGCAGCCTTGACGATCTTGGAGAAACCGACCCCGTGCGGTATGACGAGGGTCGGTGCCCGCACCTTTTCAAGGTGGCTGTTGTGACTGTTGTTCGCTGCGATAGCCAGGTCGAACTCGAAGCGCTCCACCTGATCGGCTGTCAGGACGAAGCCGTCGAGGTTCCGGGTGTAGGCCTCAGCACTCCGCTCGAAACGCGAGCCCCGACCTACAGCGAAAACCACCTGGATGCGCCTGTCCTGCTCGAACATTCCGAGAAAATCATCGACCCGGTTTGCCGCCTGCCTGTTTTCGAGAAGCACGAGAAGAGTTCTCTCGACTTCGAAAGTAACTGGGGCGACAGGCCCGACAGAATCTCCCCGCCAACCTTGAAATCCATATCCCATTGCTTTCCCCTTCCAGCTCTAAGATCAAGCTGGAAGCAACAATGAAGCACCCATCTGGGGGAATTATTAAAAAACCCTTGCGGCCCCCTTGCGGGACCTTGAGTCAGGCTGACCGAGAACTTGCGTCAGCCTGAACACCCTGCTCGGAGCCCTAGAAGAACCAGGGCCACATGTGGGCCACCGCTCGACGCGACTGGGCCGCGCCAAGCTCACGAGGGCCGGAATTTGCCTTCGCTCGACGCGACTGGGCCGCGCCAAGTTTACGAAGGTCGGAATTTACCTCAGGAGGCATGAGCGCCTTTGCTCCCCCACTATCGGATCATCATGATTCACCGGTCAGACACAGAGCCCCAACCGCTTCACCAGACCGCAGAGAACCTACGGGGTGATGCACCAGATCCTAGCGGACAAACCACGCTCATTACGCCTAGGCGACCTAGTACTCAACTACCGAATCGAGAACACATTTCCACCTTGATGCGTATCGATCCCAAATGGGGGTTTTGCACCCCTTTGAGAAGGATGATCGCGCGGTTCCAGTGTTCGAGCGCCTCACTCTCACGCCCCTCGCGGCGGAGCAGGTCACCGAGAAGGTCGTGAGCCCTCGCCTCGTACGAGCGCTCCCCTCCGCGCCTGGCCAACTCACGGGCGTTGCGGTAACACAGGCGCGCCTCCGAAAAGCGTCGATCCTCCACACGCGCGTCGCCCTGGACGAGCAGCAGTCGCGCCTCGAGTTCCGGCACTCCCAGGGCACGAACGCGCCTCAGGGCCGACTCCAGAAGCGCGTCGGCCTCATCGTGCCGACCAAGGCCGAGAAGGGCAGCAGCGAGGCCGGCGTCGGCCTCGATGATCTCGGCCTCGTCCTCCCGGCTCCGGAGCAGCCGCCGTGCCTCCGTGAAACAGTCGAGCGCTTCCTCGTACTGGTGCTTGTACTCGGCCACCAGGCCCATGCCCTGCATGACTTTTGCGACGGAGCGGTCGTCGCCGGTCTGCTTGAAGACGGCCAGACCACGCTCACACGCCCTTCTCACGTCGCGGTGGTATCCGTTCAGGTAGAGCCCCCTCGAGAGGTTCATCTGCACCTGGGCTGCAGAGTTGATGTCACCGAGCAAGCGGTGGAGCGCGACCGACGTCGTGAGGGATGCCTCGGAAGCCTCGTACTGCCCCAAGATGCTCTGGCTGATCCCCATGTGGTTGAACACCTGGGCCACACCCCGGTCGTCACCCAGGGCACGGAACTCCGTCAGTGCTTCCCGGTACTCGGCTAGAGCGCCCCGGTCGTCGCCGGAACGCTGGCGAATCAGACCGAGCTGGTCCATCGCCCAGGCATGGCCTGTCCGGTCGCCTCGCCGCTCGCTCTCCGCCAGGGCCGCCCGGATGTCCTCCACCGCGGCGGGAAGATCGCGCAGTCGCCACCGCACCCGGCCCAGTTCGTACAGGGCCCTGCCGAGCCCCGGCCCCCTGCCAATCCAGCGCCACGCCTCGACGGCCCCGAGGTAGAGGGCCTCGGCACCGTCCCACGGACCGTACTTGTCCAACAGGCCGGCCAATGCCAGGGGAATGCGGGCCGCATGCCCCATGAATCCGTGCGAGTGTGCGTACCCGACCGCAGCCTCTATCTCCGGGAAATGTGTCGAGAACCACTGCCCCGCCTCACGGGCGTCCTCGAAACGGGGGAGGCGCGACGTGTGTGTCGGTCGTACGTCCAGACGGGAACGGCCAGGCGCGACCGCACGGTCCACCACGTCGGCGATCGCGAGGTAGTGGTCGAGGAACCTGTGCCCCACACTGCGGCGCTCGCCCGGTGACAGCACTTCGGTTGCCCGATGCCGCGCAAAGCTCCTCAGAAGCTCGTGCATCCGATACGCATTCGGTTCCGCCTCCTCCACCAGGTGGACGCCGAGAAGCTCCTCCATCGCCCCCTCTGCTCCATCCCAGTCCCCCAGTACTGCGGCGACCACGTGGAGAGAGGCCTCCGCCGTCGGGTGCATCCCCATGGCCAGGAACGCGGACCGTGCTCTCGGACTCAGGTCCGTGTAGGAAAGCTCGAAGACCGAGGTCAGATCCCGTTCACCGGCCGATACCTCTTCGATGCCGTTCCGTGCGATCCGGTCTGCGAGGTAGTCGAGGGGCCATGTGGGGTGTCGGCGCAAGCGGCCTGCGGCCAGGCGGAGGCCGAGGGGAAGCCCGCCGAGCAGCGACGCCAGCCGTCCGGCCGCCTCCGGCTCGGCGGCCTTGCCCGTGAGGGCCGAGAGCATCCGGACGGAATCGGAGGGGGACAGCGGTCCGAGGGTCAAGGTGCGCGCGCCGTCCAGTTCCGTGAGCTTTTGGCGGCTGGTCACCAGGACGGTACTGCCTGCCACCCCCGGGACCAGTGGCGCCACCTGCCCCCGGACGGCGTCATCCAGGACGATGAGTGCACGGCGCCGGGAGAGACGGGTCCGCCACAGGTCCGCTCGGGCCCCGACCCCCTGGGGTATCTGCTCGTGAGGCACCCCCAGCATGAGCAACAGTCGGTGGAGCGCGTGCGCGGGCTGGACAGGACCATTCGTCCCACGAAGGAGCAGGTGGATGACGACGTCGTAGTCCTCGCGCAGGATCTGGGCCGCTTTGACGGCGAGCGACGTTTTACCGACACCCGCGCTTCCCTCCACCACCTGGACGACAGTGGTGGCGGTAGCGGTCCGGGCTCCGGCAAGGAGCCTCTCGAGTTCCGCCTCACGGGTGACGAAGTCCGGCAGCCCGGCTTCGAGGTTGTCGAAGACGACGGGACCCGGCCCGTCCACTCGCCGTTCGGGAGCGGACGCCCTTTCCTCCGTCCGCCGGTCCCCCTCGAGAAGCTCCTGGAAGAGTCTTCGTGTCCGCGGGTTCGGCTCGACTCCGCGTTCCTCCCGATAGAAGTCACGCAATTCCCCGTAGCACTCGACGGCCTCGCTCTGGCGGCCGGCCGCAGCAAGGACGCGCATTCGGGTGTGGACCAGCGAATCGTTTCCAGGACTCTGAGCGCAGGCCTCGGCAAGGCGATCGGCGGCCTCGTCGTACTCACCCAGCTCCGCCTGGGCCTCGGCCCAGCGCATGAGCACCTTCAGACGGATCTCCTCGATACGGTCGCGTGTGGCTTCGGCCCATGCCCCCGGGACCCCGACGAGCGGATCACCCTTCCAGAGCCCCAAAGCCTGTGAAAGGAGTTCGGCCGCAGATTGGTGCTCCCCTTCCCGTAGGCGCTTCTCGCCGTCCCCGCACAGTCTTTGAGCTCGATACAGATCAACGGAGTCGGGAGTGGCCTCCAAGACGTATCCGTGGGACCGGGATTCCAGCCGGTTCTCCGCCCCCGCCTCCCGCAGGCGCCTGCGGATGCGGGTGATGTGCGAGTAGAGGCTGGTACGGATCGAGGCCGGTGTGTCCTGACCCCACACCCGGTCGATCAGCACCCGGACCGGCACGACCTTTCCCGCCGAGTGGGCAAGGATCGCGAGGACGAGCCGTTCCTTCGGGGGTCCCAGCTCCACCAGCCGACCGCCGACCAGTATCCGGGGCTCCTGGGAGAGGATTTGTATCTCCAACCGAACACCACCCAATGGCCACCACTCAACATCGGAGCATAATCGCACCCCCCATTTCCTGTTTCCAGGAACATAAACACTGTCAGAGGTCGACCAAAAATACACCTCCGAGACCATGAACAGCCGAGATGCCCGCCACCGACTTCGCAAGAAACCTTCTCGGGACAGGGATGTATCACCCCGGGGTATACATTTCGATCGGAAATCTATAAGCTCTCCCCGCATGCACGACAATTACACACGGGCATCGGCGCATTCCACCGCATAAACCGATGCACGCCTGTTCGCACGTGCACACCCCCGGACGTGGGCCCCTTCCCCCTTCGGGCGCGGAACGGGGTCTGCCAGGGGCAGATCTGCGGCGGGCCGAAACAGTGGAAGCCGCGGGGGCCGCGGCCGCAGGCTGGAACCACCGGCCGGGCGGGCGACCATCCCGCCACGGAGGGCCGGACGAGGAGGGTTCCATGTCCATCCACCCACTTCCCGTCGCCTCGCACGAGGCGGCGGGGGCGGCCTTCGACGACCAGATGGCGGCGCGCCTCATGCGCAGCCGCATCGTGCTGCTGGGCACCCAGGTCGACGAGACCAGCGCGAACCGGGTCTGCGCCCAGCTGCTGCTGCTCGCCGACGAGGACCCGCACAAGGACATCACGCTGGCCGTCAACAGCCCCGGCGGCTCCGTCTCCGCGGGGCTGGCCGTCTACGACACGATGAACTTCATCCCCAACGACGTGTCCACGCTGGTCATGGGGTTCGCCGCCAGCATGGGCCAGTTCCTGGCCTGCGTCGGAGCCCCCGGGAAGCGCTACAGCCTCCCGCACGCGCGCATCATGATGCACCAGCCCAGCGGGGGGCTCGGCGGGACCGCCGCCGACATCGCCATCCAGGCGGAGAACCTCGCGCACACCAAGCAGACCATGGTGCGGCTGATCGCCCGGCACACCGGGCAGTCGGAGGAGACCATCTCCCGGGACCAGCACCGCGACGCCTGGTTCACCGCGGAGGAGGCCAGGGACTACGGGTTCGTCGACCACGTGGTCGCGTCCGTGGCCGAGGTCGACGGCGGCGGCATCCGGCTGGGCACGCACGCCCCCGGCTTCGCCACGGGCACGGCGGGGGGAACCCGATGAGCGGGCGGTACACGGTGCCGATGGTCGTGGAGCGCACGCCCCACGGCGAGCGGTCCTTCGACGTCTTCAGCCGGCTGCTGTCGGAGCGGATCGTCTTCCTGGGCACCCCGATCGACGACGACGTCGCGAACGTGGTCATGGCGCAGATGCTCCACCTCGACTACGAGTCCAGCGACGCCGACATCCAGCTGTACATCAACTCGCCGGGCGGCTCGAACACCGCGCTGACGGCGGTCTACGACACCATGCGGTTCGTGCGCGCCGACGTCGCCACGGTGTGCATGGGCCAGGCGGCCTCCGCGGCGGCGGTGCTCCTCGCGGCGGGCGCGCCCGGCAAGCGGCTCGCGCTGGAGCACGCGCGGGTCCTGCTGCACCAGCCCTCGGGCGAGGGCCAGGGCGTCGCCGCCGACCTGGAGATCCAGGCGGGCGAGATCCTGCGGGTGCGCTCGCAGGTGGAGGAGATCCTGGCGCGGCACACGGGGCAGACGGTGGAGCGGCTGCGCGCCGACACCGACCGGGACAAGATCTTCACCGCGCAGCAGGCCAAGGAGTACGGCCTGGTGGACGGGATCATCACCACCCGCCAGGTCGCACCGGAGGCCGTCGGCGCGTCCTGAGGGGCGGTGGGCCCGGGGCCCGGCGGGCGTGCCGCCGGCCCCGGGGCCTCCCGGCGCCGGTCCGCGCGGACCGGGCCCCGCACGGAC
>NZ_JBSHDN010000225.1:0-9710 GCF_053616335.1 Nocardiopsis sp. NPDC055824 | reverse complement strand
CGGGCGCCCCGCCGCGGGCGCCCCCCCGCGGGGGGCGGGGCCCCGGGCCCCCGGGGCCCCGGTCTCCGGGGCAGGGGCGCCGACGAACGCGCGGCGCCCCCGGCAAGGAAGAAGACCGGCCGTCCCGGCCGCCCATCGGCGCCACGGGCCCGGACGGGCGGAACGCCGGTGAGGGCCGTGCCCGACAGGTGGAGCCGGGGACGAGCCGGCCCGCCGACATCCCCCACGAGAGCGGAACCCGACATGAGCTACGACGCCCTGCCCCCCGGCGGCCACGGTCCCCCCGGGGGATACGGCCCTCCAGGGGGCTACGGCACACCCGGCGGATACGGCCCTCCCTCCGGCTACGGAGGCGTACCGGGCCACGGCGGCCCGCCTCCCGGCGACCCGCCCAAGAACCACCTGGCCATGAACATCCTGGGCATCATCAGCTGCTTCCCGGTGATCGGCATCATCGGCCTGATCTTCGCCGTCATGGTCAACAGCCAGTGGACGTCCGGCGACTACCGGGGCGCCGAGTCCTCGTCCAAGATCGCCAAGGTCATGGGCATCATCGGCGTGGTGCTCTTCGTCCCGGCGGCCCTCTACATCCTCTTCGTGATCGTGATGATGGTCGGCCTCTTCATCTCCGAGATCTGATTCCGGCGCGGCGGCACGCGCCGCCGGACACCCCCTGACACAAGCGGACACAGCCACCCCTTCCCACCCGTTCCCCCGGAGAACCCGGGGGACCAGGTGGGGGGTGGCGGCCCCCCGGCCCCCGAAGGTCGATACGATGACCAGCAACACGGTGCGCCGGCGGTGCGTCCGGGCACGCCGCGCGGGCGGCCCGCCCGCCGGAGCCACCACCGTGACAGACCACTGCACGAGGGAGCGGTAACTGGTGAGCGTGCTCGACGAGATCCTCGACGGAGTACGCGCCGACCTGGCGAAGCGGCAGGAGGCGCTGCCCCTGGACCGCCTCAAGGCCCAGGCCGAGTCGGCGCCCACCCCGCAGGACGCCGAAGCCGCCCTGCGCCGTCCCGGCGTCCACGTGATCGCCGAGGTCAAGCGGGCGAGCCCCTCCAAGGGACCGCTCGCGACCATCACCGACCCCGCCGCCCTGGCCCGCGACTACGAGGCCGGGGGCGCCGCGCTCATCAGCGTCCTCACCGAGGAGCGCCGCTTCAAGGGCAGCCTCGACGACCTCCGGGCCGTCCACCAGGCCGTCGACACCCCGCTCCTGCGCAAGGACTTCGTGGTCAGCTCCTACCAGCTGTGGGAGGCCCGCGTCTTCGGCGCCTCCGCCGTCCTCCTCATCGTCGCGGCGCTGCCACAGGAGGCCCTGGTCTCCCTGGTCGAGCGCGCCCGCTCCCTGGGGCTCATGCCCCTGGTCGAGGTCCACGACGAGGACGAGGTGACCCGGGCCGTCGACGCCGGCGCCACCGTCATCGGCGTCAACGCGCGCAACCTCAAGACCCTGGAGGTCGACCGGGACACCTTCTCCCGGATCGCCCCCGGCATCCCCTCCGACGTCGTCAAGATCGCCGAGTCCGGAGTCCGCGGCCCGCACGACCTGCTGGCCTACGCCGGCGCCGGCGCCGGAGCGGTCCTCGTCGGCGAGAGCCTCGTCCGCGGTCGGAACCCGCGCGAGGCCGTGGCCGACCTGGTGACCGCGGGAGCACACCCCGCCCTGCGTGACCGGAACTAGGGGACGAACAGCACGATGGGACAGACGACGCCAGGGACGGTCGCGGTGACGGCACACCCCGGCCTCCGATGGCGATGGCTTTAGGGAACCCGCAGGCATGAGCCGCGGGTTCCCGACGCCGCGTCGACCCACCGGTCCGAACGCGCCGCCGGAACCAGGCGGCGCGCAGCCGGTCGACGCGCGGACCCCCGCGGCCGTACGCCCGGGGGAAGAGCCGCCGTCGGCCCCTTCCCAGGAGAACGTCCCAATGAGCCATGCTGGACCACTGCCCGACCACGGCGGGCACTACGGCCGCTTCGGGGGCCGCTTCGCCCCCGAGGCGCTCATCGCCGCCCTCGACGAGGTCGAGGCGGAGTGGGAGAAGGCCAAGAACGACCCCGCCTACCAGGCCGAACTGGCCGCGCTGCTGAAGGACTACACCGGCCGCCCCAGCGCCCTCAGCGAGGCCCGCAACTTCTCCGAGCACTGCGGCGGCGCCCGCGTCCTCCTCAAGCGCGAGGACCTCAACCACACCGGCTCGCACAAGATCAACAACGTGCTCGGCCAGGCCCTGCTCACCCGGCGCATGGGCAAGACCCGCGTCATCGCCGAGACCGGAGCCGGACAGCACGGCGTGGCCACCGCCACCGCCTGCGCCCTCCTGGGCCTGGAATGCGTCATCTACATGGGGGAGGAGGACACCCGGCGCCAGGCGCTCAACGTCGCCCGCATGCGCATGCTCGGCGCCGAGGTCGTCCCCGTCACCATCGGCAGCCGCACCCTCAAGGACGCCATCAACGAGGCGTTCCGCGACTGGGTCGCCAACGTGGACCGCACCCACTACCTCTTCGGCACCGTCGCCGGGCCCCACCCCTTCCCCAAGCTGGTGCGCGACCTGCACTTCGTCGTCGGGGAGGAGGCCCGCGCCCAGGTCCTGGAGAGGGTCGGCAGGCTCCCCGACGCGGTCGCCGCCTGCGTGGGCGGCGGCTCCAACGCCATGGCGGTCTTCGCCGCGTTCATCCCCGACGAGAGCGTCGCCCTGTACGGCTTCGAGGCCGGGGGGGACGGTGCGGACACCCCCCGCACCGCCGCGTCGATCACCGCGGGCAGCCCCGGGGTCTTCCACGGGGCGCGCACGTTCGTGCTCCAGGACGAGTTCGGCCAGACCCTGCCCAGCCACTCCATCTCGGCGGGGCTCGACTACCCGGCGGTCGGCCCCGAGCACGCCTACCTCGCCGACACCGGCCGGGCGAGCTACGAGCCGATCACCGACGCGGAGGCCATGGAGGCGTTCCGCCTGCTGTGCCGCACCGAGGGCATCATCCCGGCGATCGAGAGCGCCCACGCCCTGGCCGGCGCCCGCAAGCTCGGCGAGCGCCTCGGCCCGGACGCCGTCATCCTGGTGAACCTCTCCGGGCGCGGGGACAAGGACGTCGACACCGCGGCCGCGTACTTCGGACTCGTCGACACGGAGGGACAGGCGTGATGACCGCGACGACGCTGCAGACCAAGCTGGCCGAGGCCCGCGAGGCGGGCCGGGCGGCCCTGATCGGCTACCTCCCCGCGGGGTTCCCGGACCCGGACTCCTCCGTCCGGGTGATCCAGGCCATGGTGGAGGGGGGCTGCGACGTCATCGAGGTCGGCCTGCCCTACTCCGACCCGATGATGGACGGCCCCACCATCCAGAGGGCCGCGGACCGGGCCCTGGCGGCCGGAACCACCACCGAGGACGTGTTCCGCGTCGTGGAGGCCACCGCCGCCACGGGCGCCGCCGCCGTGGTCATGTCGTACTGGAACCCGATCGAGCGCTACGGGGTGGAGCGCTTCGCCGCGAACCTCGCCAAGGCGGGCGGGGCCGGGGTGATCACCCCCGACCTCATCCCCGAGGAGGCGGGGGCGTGGACGGCCGCCTCCGAGGCGTCCGGCCTGGACCGGATCTTCCTGGTCGCGCCCTCCTCCACCGACCGCCGCCTCGCCATGACCACCGCGGCGTGCAGCGGGTTCGTATACGCGGCCTCGCTGATGGGCGTGACCGGCACCCGCACGCAGGTCGCCGACACCGCCGCGACGCTGGTGCGGCGCACCCGCGAGGTGACCCGCGAGTCCGGCCTGCCGGTCTGTGTGGGCCTGGGGATCTCCACGGCCGCCCAGGCGGCCGAGGTGGCCGCCTACGCCGACGGCGTCATCGTCGGCGCGGGGTTCTGCCAGCGGATCCTGGACGCCCCGGACCTGGAGACCGGCCTCACCGCCGTCCGCTCCTTCGCCGAGGAGCTCGCGGGGGGCGTCCGCGACAGGTAGGGCCCGGTGTGCTCCGCGGGCCCCCTCCGACCGGGACGCGCAGCCCGCCCGCGGGACCGGGGCCGTGTTCGCACGGGACCTCCGGCCACGGCGGTCGCGGCGTCGGTCACCGGCCGGGGAGACCTGTGGCACCGGCGTCGGGCCGTCCCCTCGGGGGGCGGCCCGGCGCTCTTCCCGCCTGGTCAAAAGCAGGGTTAAGAGGGTGAGAATCGGGTGAGAGGCCCCTGCCGGAACCCCTGAAACGCCCCCACCGGGGCCGTGCCGGTGATGTGATGGCGGTGTCGCGGATTCCTGGGGCGCCCGCCGCTGCGCCCGGGGTTCCGGCCGCAGCGTCACGGACTCACCACAGTCAGTAGGATGTGACGCGATACGTAGAGCGACGGATCAGACACCGAACGCGACAAAGCGTCCCCTACTCCCCGAAGGCCCAAGCGATGGACACAACCGACGAATCCCCCGACGCCTCCACTGCCCCCGCGGTCCCGCGCTCCCGCTGGGAGGCCGTCCAACCCTGGCTCACCCTCGCCTGCCGGCTCGGACTCGCGGCCGTCCTCGTCTTCGCCGCCGTCTCCAAGTTCCCGCCCGCGCTCTCCGTCCAGGCGGTCGAGGCCTACGACCTCTTCCCCGTCGAGGTCGCCCGGCTCATCGGCTACACCCTCCCCCTGTTCGAGCTCGCCCTGGCGGCCCTCCTCCTCGTCGGACTCGCCACCCGCTACGTCGGAGCCGTCGGCGCCCTCCTCATGTTCGTCTTCATCGCCGGGATCGTCTCCGCCATGGCCAGGGGCCTGAACATCGACTGCGGCTGCTTCGGCGGCGGCGGACAGGTCGCCCCCGGGGAGACCACCTACGGGCTCTCCATCGCCCGCGACATCGCCTTCGCCGCCATGGGCGCCTTCATCGCGGTCTGGCCGCGATCACCCTTCGCCCTCGACCGCGCCATCGGGCTCTTCCGGTGACCCCGGAACCCACGACGGTCGACCACCTCCAGCAGTAGAAACAGGGGAAAGCATGGGGAGTGAAGCGCGCAAGCGCTCCCGCGAGAAAATCAGGGAACAGCGCGAACGGGAGAAGCGGGCGGCCAAACGCACCAAGACGCTCATCGTCATCGGCGCCGCCGCGGCCGTCGTCGTCCTGGTCGTCGGCATCGGGTTCGCCGTGCTCAACGCCGACCGCCGCGACTCCGGGTACGAAGGGGCGCTCCCGCCCCAGGCCCTCCAGGAGGACGGCAGCGTCGTCCTCGCCCAGGAGGGCGCGCAGGCGCCCGTCGTCGAGGTCTACGCCGACTTCCAGTGCCCCGCCTGCCGCCAGTTCGAGCTGCTCAACGGCGACGTCCTCAAACGGAACGCCGCCGAGGGCAACGCCATCGTGCACTACCGGCCGGTGAGCATCTTCGCCCAGCAGCCGGTGCCCATCAGCAGCAACTCGCTGCGCGCCGGCGCCGCCGCACGCGCCGCCGCCGAGCACGGCTACTTCGTCGAGTACAACGACATCCTCTTCGAGAACCAGCCCACCGAGGGCAACGAGGGCTTCACCGTCGACGAGCTCAAGGACTGGTTCCGCCAGACCGACGCCAACGCCGAGCAGGAGGGCGAGTTCGACCGGCGGATCGACGAGGAGGCCGCCGTCGTCACCACGTTCACCGAGGACTACCTGCCCGCGCTCACCGAGGACGCCATGGCGGAGATCGGCGAGGAGACCCTCGGCACCATGGTCCTGTCCGACCTGATCTCCTGGGGAGCCGACCACGGGCACGACCCCGCCTTCCTCGACGGCACCTACACGGGCGAGATCATCACCGCCACCGGAACGGCCTACACTCGCTACAGCGGAGACAACACGTTCCGCGGCACTCCTTCCGTGTACCTCAACGGCGAGTTGCTCGACAACAACACCGCCATGACGGTCAGGGGCCTCAACGAGGCGATCGCCTCCGCGGACGCCGGTGAGGTCGACACCCAGCCCATGGGTGACGGGGGCGCGGAGTAGCACCCCTGACAGCACCCCCCGCACGCGGGGCGAACCCGAGAGCAGAGCAGTGACACTGTCGTCGACAGCTTCCGAGGGCGCGGCCGGGCTCGGCCGCGCCCTCGCGGCCATCCCCAGCCCCCAGATCAACGCGATCCCGATCGGGCCCCTCCAGATCCACTTCTACGCGCTGTGCATCCTCGCCGGCGTCGTCGTCGCCGTGGTCTGGAGCGAGCGCCGCTGGGCAGCCATGGGGGGTGAGAAGGGCACCATCATGGACATGGCCGTCTGGGCCGTGATCCTGGGACTGATCGGCGGCCGCCTCTACCACGTCATCAGCGACGCCCAGCTGTACTTCGGCGAGGGCCGCGAGCCCATCCGCGCCCTGTACGTGTGGGAGGGCGGCCTCGGCATCTGGGGTGCCGTGCCCCTGGGCGCCGTGGGCGTGTGGCTGGTGGCGCGCAAGCGCGGGCTGTCCATGTCCAAGCTGTCGTTCGCGATCGCCCCCACCATCCCCCTCGCCCAGGCCCTCGGCCGCTGGGGCAACTACTTCAACCAGGAGCTGTTCGGAGCGCCCACCGACCTGCCCTGGGCCGTGGAGATCACCCCCTACCCCGAGGGCCACCTGCGCCCCGGCATGGAGTTCGGCGTCACCACGTACCACCCCACCTTCCTCTACGAGTCCCTGTGGTGCCTGCTCCTGGCCGTGCTCCTGGCCTGGGCCGGACGCCGCTTCGAGGGCTCACTCCAGGGCGGCCGGCTCTTCGCGCTCTACGTCATGGGCTACTGCGCGGGCCGGTTCTGGATCGAGTACCTGCGCGTCGACCCCGCCAACGACTTCCTGGGCATGCGCCTCAACAACTGGACCTCCATCGTCGTCTTCCTCGGCGCGCTCGCCTACTTCGTGTGGGCCGGACGCCGCATCGACTCCTTCTCCACCGCCGTCGTCCCCCACGGCCACGACGCCGGAACCCAGGTGTTCGGCGCCACAGCCGGCAGTGAGGTGCCCGACGACAGCACCGTCTACAGCGCCGTGGACAGCGAAGAAACGGGCTCCGGAACGCAAAATGGCAGCTCGGAGGAGGCGGGCACGGAATACCACCCGAGCCCTGAGCGATCTAGTACCGAGGGCTCGACCGCGAACGACGCCGGAGACACGGGAACCGATTCCGGGGCGAAGCCCGAGTAGCGCAGGGCTCCTGAACGCGGGCCGGCCGTGTCCGGCCGCGGAGCGGAGAACGCCCTGTACCTTTCGAGCAGACCACGGGTTGACGATTGAGAAAGACCGTGAGCAGAGCTGAGTCCGGGTACGGCCGCCGGGGACGGCGCGGCGGTTCACGCCGCGCCGGCCGGGCCTACACCGAGGACCACGCCGACGACTACGGCCACGACGAGGGCCGCGAGGACGACTACGACCCCGAGGAGGACTTCTCCGCGGAGTACGGTCACACCCGCACGTCCGACGCCGACACCGCCGACACCGCGGACCGGGCCGACGGGGACGAGGCGTACGACGACTACGACGAGTACGAGGACGAGGAGGGGGAGGAGGCCCCGGCCGAGGACGAGGCCGCCGGCTCCCGGCGGTCCTCCCGCCGCAGGAAGGGCCGCGGGGCGACCGCGGCCGGAGCTTCGAGGCGCAGGGCGTCCGGGGCCAGGCGCGGCGGGGTCGGCAAGGTCTCGGCCTTCTCCGCGTCCGCGATCAAGAAGGTGTCGGTCCTGGGAGACCGCCCCAACCAGATCGTCTACACCCTCGCCGAGCAGAGCAAGCGCAAGCGCGGCACAGCCGTCCTCGGCGTCCTGCTGGGCGCGTTCAGCATCGCGCTGGTCGCCCTCCTCGGACTGCTGACCTTCCAGCTCTTCACGGGGTCGGGGGGCTCGGTCTCGGGCGGCGACGAGTCGGTCGTGGCTCCGCCGGAGGGGCACAGCACCCTCACACCGGAGCTCTACCTGTCCGAGCCCAACCGCGAGGACGTGTTCGGCGCGATCAACGAACGCCCCGAGGGCGCGGAGCCGATGACCGAGGAGTCCGTGTTCGGGGCGGTCGGCGAGATCGGGCTCGACGACATGACGCTGGAGCTCCGCCAGAGCAGCGTCACCGACTCCTGCACCTCACTGGTGTGGGGCGAGGAGCTCGGCCAGACCCTCATCGACGCGAACTGCATCCAGGCCGCCACCGGTGTGTACACCGACGCGGGCGAGGAGCACATCGCACAGGTCACCGTCTTCGACCTGGCCAACGCCGATGAGGCCGCCAACGTCGAGGCCTCCCTGGACCCGACCAACGCCGAGAGCGACGCCGGATTCCTGCTCACGCAGAACGGCGACGACATTCCCGGCCTCCAGGAGGGTTACAGCCAGGCGAACGCCCAGGTCATGGGCCACTACCTGGCGGTGTTCTGGGTCGCCGACACCGACGGCGCCGACCCGGGCGACAACGCCGACCTGGCGAAGCTGAGCGTGGCCTCCATGAACTCCACGCAATTCATCTACGAGGAGGTCGTCGAGGCGGGTCGGGCCGAGGAGTAGGCCTGTCCCGCCCTGTCGGACGCCCCGATAGGATCTCGGACAGATCGACCCTTCCGCCAGGGTCGTGCGGGCGGGGTGCTTTCCGCCCCTCTCCCCAAGCGAACCGGGCCGGCCACGCGCGCGCGGCCGGCCCGCATCCGAGGAAAGGTCCACTGGGTGTCCCCTTCTGAACCGTCGGCGTCCGGTCCCGCCGGACGCCGGAGGAAAAACAGCGAGTCCGACGAGATGTCGGCGGGGCCGTCCTCCCGCACGGGTGGGCGCCGCCGGGCCGGAGGCCGGAGGAAGCAGGAGACCAAGGGGCGCCGCCGTCCCCTCCTCGTGGTGGCCGGAGTGGCCGTCGTGGCGCTGGCCGTGCTCGGTACCGTGCTGTACATGCGCCTCGGCGAGGGGGGCGGAGCGGACCAGGCCGCCCAGGAGACCCGACCCGTCATGTACCGGGTGATCGACACCGGCCGCATGAACGAGGTGCTGGCCTCCCGTGAGGACGACAGCCGCGCCCTCAACGCCGGAGAGCTGTTCGAGAGCCGCAACGCGGAGATCTCCAGCCAGGAGATCGACTTCACCCTGCGCGACTCGGACCTGAGCGACGACTGCTCGGCCGCGGTGTGGGGGGAGCAGGTCCGCACCGCCCTGGCCGAGGCCGACTGCACCCAGGCAGGACGCGCCACCTACGTCTCCGACACCTACTTCGGCGTGACGGCCGTGTTCAACCTCGCCGACGTCGAGGGGAGCAGGGCCGTCGCCGCCGCCATGAACGCGCCCGAGGCGGACGAGGCCGGGGCCGAAGGGGAGGGCGACGCCTCCCCGGACCCCGGGTTCGTGCTCTCCCCCTCCGGCGCCGACCCGTTCGACCGCCTGGGCGAGGGCTACAGCGCCAGCGACGCGATCGTCAGCGGCCACTACCTGGTCGTGGTGTGGGTCCAGCCCACCGGATCCGAGTCGGTCGAGGAGAGGGTCAGCCTCTCCGGCCCGCTCGTGGCGCTGGCGAACTTCCGCGACCCGCTCTACCGGCGGATGGTGCAGCTCGACGACGGCTCCGGAACCGGCCAGCCGGACGAGGGCACGCAGGAGGGCACCGTCGAGGACCCGGCGGGAACCGACGGCACGGTGCAGGACCCGGCCGGAACCGACGGCACGGTGCAGGACCCCGCGGGTACGCAGGGTACCGCGGAGGACCCCGCCGGTACCGAGGGCCTCGGCACCGGAACCGGCTGAACCGCGCGCGGAGGGGCCCGGAGGACACGTCCTC
>NZ_JBSHDN010000224.1:0-9719 GCF_053616335.1 Nocardiopsis sp. NPDC055824 | reverse complement strand
GGCTGAGGGCCGGCCCTCAGCCCGGGGTCCCGGCCTTGACGAGCGGCGCGTCCCGTGTGAACTCCCGGAACCCGACGCTGTAGTACAGTCCGCGCGCCCCGGGATGGCCCGGCGCGCCCAGGCAGGCGACCGTCGCCTGAACGGCCCCGGCCGCCCGCGCCAGAAGCATCCCGTGCAGGAGCATCGCCCTTCCCAGTCCCAGGCGCCGGTGGTCCGGGTGCGTCCCGACGGGCTCGAACTCGACGGTCCTGTTCGCCTCGTCGAGCCACATGACGGCCGAGGCCGCCATCGTCCCGTCCGGCGCCTCCACCAGCAGGTGCAGGTCGCCGCGGTACCCGTCCGTCTGCCGGACGCCCCGGTACCCCTCGGCCGTGTACGCCGAGGGGGCCCAGGCGTCCAGGTGGGCCCGGACCGCGGCCTCCGGCCCGGCCTCGTCGGCGGTGCGGAACAGGTATCCGGCCGGCAGCACCGGCTGTTCCACGACGGCGAGGTCCCGCACGTTGAGCTGGGTCCAGTCCCCCGTGTCGCCGAGGGAGGCCGGATCGGTCGTGTACCCGTGCTCCGTCCACCGCCGCAGGGCGAACCCGTCGGCGGCTCCCGGCAGCACGGAGCGCTCGAGACCGGCCGCTGTGGTGTCGTACCAGTCGATCACCTCGTCGACCAGCCCTGCGTGGTCGGGATGCACCTGGTACGCCAGATAGGTGCTGGTGACGTCCTTCACCGACCCGTCGCTCAGCTCCACACGGCGTGGCAGGTGGGCCCAGCCCCACGCCACCAGCTCCCCGCCGGAGAACCACAGCCGGCGCCGCCAGCTCGCGCCGACGGCGGCGTGCCCCCTGCCCCAGTTCCACGCCAGCTCGCCGAATGACGCGTCGCTGTTCACCAGGTCCGGGCGGACGGCGGTGACACGCTGCGCCAGACCCTGCATGAGCCGCACGTCCGCGGCGGTCAGAAGTTCCGGGTTCGTCATACCGCGTCACTGTGGCAGGGCTCCGCGCGGCCGTCGAGCCATTTTCCGGGGTCCGCGAGTTCCGCGTGGTCAGAGGCCCGATGCGCTTTCCCGTGGCGGCGGAGGCCGGGCGGCCGTGCCCCTCGCCGACCGGTCGCGGGGACCGGGGCGAGGATGATCGACGCAGGGTTGAGCGGTGGACCCGCGAAGGCGCGGCGTGCCGCCCGGAGCTCGTGCCTCCAGGGGCGGAGAACGCGAGGCCGGTCCCGGCCGGGACCGGCAGCGGACCGGCAGGTCGGACGAACGCGCCTGACACGGGGGGACCGGCGCACTATGCTCGCCCGCGAACCCGGCACAGCGCCGAACCCCGCGCCCCTCCGACGGGGCCCCGCGCGCCGGACCGCGCGGGCCGAGACGCCCAGGAGCGACTCCCTTGACACCCCACTCCGACATCGACGTGGTCGTCTTCGACATCCTCGGGACCATGGTCGACGAACCCGCCGGTCTCAGGCGCGGCCTGCGCGCACTGCTCCCGGACACCGACGAGGCCGGGGTGGGCGAGCTCGCCGCGCTGTGGCACGGACACGTCGACGAGCAGCAGCGGGAGATCCTCGCGGGCCGCCGCGCCTACGCCGACAGCACGGTGCTCGACCTGGAGGCGGCGACGCGCGTCGCGGCCCGGGCCGGTGTCGGCGACGCCGACGCGATCCGCGCCCTGGCAGCCTCCGGGCAGCGGCTGGACCCCTGGCCGGACTCCGTCCGGGCACTGGACAGGATCGCCTCCCGCTTCCCGGTGGTGGGTCTGTCGAACGCGAGCCGCGCGGCGCTCACCCGCATCGGCGCCCACGCCGGTCTGCGCTGGCACCAGGTGCTCTCGGCCGAGGAGGCGCGCAGCTACAAGCCCCGTCCCGACGTCTACCGGCTCGCGATCGCCAACGCGGGCTGCGCGCCGGAACGCCTGCTCATGGTCGCCGCCCACGCCTGGGACCTCCGGGGCGCCCAGGCGGTGGGCATGAGGACCGCCTACGTCGAACGCCCCGTCGGGGACCCGCCCGGGGCGGCGGACGCGTTCGACCTGGAGGCGAAGAGCCTCGACGACCTGGCCGCGGCCCTCGGGGCGGCCTGAGGCCGCGGCACCGGGGCCCGCGCGTGGCGCTCCCCCGCAGCACGGGGGCCCGCACCCGGGGGCCGTGGAACGCAGCGGCCCCCGGACGCGCAGGCCCCCGTCATCCCCTCCCGGGGAGCCCGGGCGGCTTCAGGCCTCTGCCGCCGCCGGCTCGCGCCCGGTTCCCGCCGCGACGATCCCCCGCACGATCTCCTCCGGGACCTCGGCCGTGTCCAGGTCCCGGACCAGGCGGGTCCGACCGCCGCCGCCGGGCCTGAAGACGCTCGCCCCGGCGTCCTCCCCCTCCGTCTCGATCAGGACCGTGCCCGGCTCGGACAGTGTGAACAGCTCCGGTCTGACCATGCTCAGGACCGCCACCGGGTCGTGGGGCACGTTCCACTGCTCGTCCCAGAACTTCCACCACTGGTCGATGTCGGCGGCCAGCGCGCCGCCGAGCGCGCCCGCGGCCCCGAGTCGGCGCAGGTGCGGCTCCAGCACCTTCACCCTGCGCGTGACCTCCAGGCCGGTGACCACGGCGCGGATGCCCGAGGAGAAGACCCGGTGTGCGGCCAGGGCGTCGCTCCGGAAGTTGTGCTCGGTCCTCTCGACGTCGTCGAACGCGCCGCCCATCACCCACAGGGTGCGCACGTTCTCCGCGAAGCCGGGATCGGCCTCCAGCGCCAGGGCGATGTTGGTCAGCGGACCGATGGCGAGGACGTCGACCTCCCCGGGCCGCTCGGCCACCGTGCGGACCAGCCACTCGACGGCGGGCCCGTCCTCGTAGGCCTCCCCGTCCAGGCCCGTGTGCAGCGACCCCTCGTGCCCCGCCCACCACACCTCGCGGCCGGAGAGCGGCTTCCCCTCCCCGGCCCGCACGGGCAGGGCGAGCCCGGCCAGGGCCCCGTAGCGCCGGGCCAGCCGCGCGCGCAGCGCGGTGTCCCCGTACACCGTCGCGACCCCGAGCAGGTCCACCCCCGGCAGTCCGAGGAGCAGGGCGAGCGCCATGGCGTCGTCCACGTCCGTTCCGATGTCGGTGTCCAGGACGACGGCGCGGGCGGTAGGGGCGGCGGGCATGGAGGAGCCTTTCGTGTGGTTCGACGGGCTCACTTGAGCCCCGAGGTCGAGACGGACTGGATGAAGTACTTCTGGAGGGAGAGGATCACGACCAGCGGCACCAGGATCAGCACCACGGACCCGGCGAACATCAGGCCGTAGTCCACGCTGAACTGGCCCTGCATGTTGGCCAGGGCGACGGGGCCGACGACGTGCTCGGCGTCCGTCCCCATGAGCAGCGGCCACACGTAGGCCTGCCACTGGAACAGGAACAGCATCAGGCCCGCCCCCATGAGCGCGGGCCTGGACAGGGGCAGGTAGATCCGCCAGAACACGCCCCACCAGCTGAGGCCGTCCAGGCGGCCGGCCTCCACCAGTTCCTCCGGGACGGCGAGGAAGAAGTTGCGCAGCATGAAGATCGCCATGCCGTTGCCGAGGCCGGGCAGGATCAGCCCGGTGAAGGTGTTCTGGAGGTTCCAGTCGCGGAACAGGTCCGCGAGCGGGATGGCGATCGCGTCGAACGGGATCAGGAAGCTGACCACGATCACCGCGAACACCGCGCCCTGGCCGCGGAACCGCAGCGCGGAGAGCCCGAACGCGGCCGTGGCGCACAGCACCAGCCCCACCACGACCGTGACCGCGCTGATGAGCAGCGAGTTGAGGATGCCCCGGCCCAGGCCCGTCCCCACCAGGGCCGTGTAGTTGTCGAGGGCCGGTGTCAGGGTCAGGAAGGTCTCCCAGCCGACCGGCGACAGGAAGCGGAACGTGTCGGCGCTCGGCCTGAGGGAGTTGGTGAGCACCCAGAGCAGCGGGACCACGAAGACGAGTCCCACCACGGCGCCCGTGGCGGTGATCAGGGCCCTCCGTGTGCGGGGGCGCCGCCGTGTCCGCCCTGCGGGGCGGTCCGCCCGGGCGGCCGGCGCCCCGGGGCCGGAGGAGGTGTTCGTCGGCATCGCTCAGTCCTCACTTCGCAGCATGCGGAACTGGACGGCGACGATCACGAGGGTGATCACCACCAGCACGACCACCTCCGCCTGGGCGCGCCCCATGTCGCCGAGCGAGTAGGCGCGGGAGTAGATGTCGTACATGAGGAGGTTCGTGGACCCCTCCGGCCCGCCCCCGGTGAGGATCTGCACGGGCGCGAAGACCAGCAGGTTGGAGACGGTGGCCGCGACCAGGACGAACGAGAGCGGCCTGCGCAGCATCGGCAGGGTGACGTTGAGGAACGCGCGCACCGGCGACGCCCCGTCCAGCTCCGCCGCCTCGTAGAGTTCGGCCGGGATGTCGTTGATCCCCGCGATGAGGAACAGCATCCAGTAGCCGACGCCGATCCACGACAGCAGGACGATGATCGAGGCCAGCGCCTGGTCGGGTGAGGTCAGGAACCCCTGAGGGGGCAGTCCGACCACCGCCAGCAGGGCGTTGGCGAGCCCGCCCTCGGGACGGAAGATCACGCTCCAGACCACGGCGGAGACCGCGGGCGGGGTGGCGATCGGCAGGATCACCAGCGCACGCCACACCTTGGAGCCGGCCATGCGGCGGCGCGTGTACAGCACCGCCAGCGCGACGGAGACCGCCACCTGCAGCGGGTTCACCACCAGGGTGAAGAGCAGGGTCACCGCCACCGCGCCGCGGAAGTCGGCGTTGGCGAACAGGTCGAGGTAGTTGCCGAGTCCGACGAAGCTCCTGCCGGACAGCAGGGACGTGTGGTGCAGGCTCTCCCAGAGGGCCGTCGCGCCGGGCAGCAGCCGCAGGAGGGTGAGCGCCACCAGCGAGGGCAGCAGGAACGCGAGCGCGACCGCCGCGGTCCCGCGCCACCACGGGCGCCGGTAGTGGCCGGGCCGGGGGCGGGCGCTCACGGCCCGCCCGCCGTCCCCGGCCCGTGTGGAGGGACCGCTCATCGCAGCGGGGCCCAGGCGTCTTCGAGCTGCTCCCCGGCCTGTTCCAGCCGGGACGCGGCGTCGGAGCCGTTGCGGATGTCCGCGAAGGCCGTGTTCATGACCTCCTCGAACTGGGCGTAGCCGACCGTGACGGGCCGCACCACCCCGGTGTTGGCCACCTCGTGGGAGATGAGGTCGGCGGCTCCGGCGCTCCGGTCGCCCGCCAGGGCGTCCATGCGCGGCAGGTACTCCTCGGCGGCCTCGGTGTTGGCCGGGATGATCGTCTGGCGCTCGGTGCTGGCGAGGTTGCCGGCGGGGTCCAGCGCCGCGTACTCCAGGAACAGGCGTGCGGCGTCCTTGGCCTGCGAGGCGGGGTTGACGCCCCAGGACCACGACCCGGAGGGGGTGACCTCCTCGCCGCCCTCGAAGTAGGGCATCGGCGCGACCGTCCAGTCCACGTCGGAGTCGGCGAACTCCCCCAGGTCCCAGGGGCCGCCGACGAAGAAGGCGACGTCCCCGCCGGAGAAGAGGGGGCTGGTCTCGAAGGTGCCGACGCCCCGCGGGGAGAGCCCGTCCTCGAAGGTCGCGCCGAACCACTCCATGGCCTCGACCCACTCGGCGTTGGCGACGTCCTGGTCGAGCATGTCCTCGCCGACGACCCCGCTCCCGCCGCCCTTGGACTCCATGAGCGGCTGGAGCTGGTAGTAGAAGTCGGTCTGCTCCAGGAGCAGGCCCCACTCGGTGCCGGCCTCCTGGGCCGCCTCGGCAGCCTCCGCGGTCTGCTCCCACGTCCAGCGCTCGGAGGGGTCGGTGCCCGGTCCCTCGATGTCGGCGGCGGCGAGGGCGTCCTGGTTGACGAACATCAGCTGCGTGGAGTTCCACACGGGCAGGGCCCAGAGCTTGTCCTGGTGGATCCCGGTGGAGTACTGGCCCTCCGTGGTGGCCTCGCGGGCGCGGTCCTCCAGGTCGGAGAGGTCCTCCAGGAGCCCCTGGGCGGCCATCCACGGCACGCGGGGCTGGTCGACCGCGTAGACGTCGATGGACTCGTCGCCCGCGGAGAGCCGCTGCTGGACCGTGCTGTTGTACTGGTCGAAGGGCACCTGGGTGTACTCGACGGTGTAGCCCTCGTGGGATGCCTCGAAGGCCTCGATGAGGGGCTCGAAGAAGGCCGGGTCCTCCGGGCCGAGGAACTGGATCGTCCCGTCCCCGCCCCCGTCACCGGAGCCCGGGGAGCAGGCCGCGATCAGTGCCAGGGATGCCGCTCCGGCGACGGACGCCAGGACTCTCTGTCGTTTTCTCATGGACGGTGACCTTTCGAGGCGGGTTCCGGCTCGCACGGCACTGCTGGGTCGCGGAGGCCTTCACCGGGAAGTCAGCGATCTATGCGCTTAGATATAAGCTAGCAAACCTCATGTGAACGGTAAATGACAAGGTCGGGGGCCCGATTCGTGACCCGGCGCCCTCCGGGCGCCCCCGCACCCGGGCCGCCCGCGGGGACGGCTACCCTCACGCTAGGGAGAACGGAAGGGACTGGTGCCGCATGGCGACAGCACGGGACGTCGCGCGACGGGCGGGTACCTCCACCGCCGTGGTCTCCTACGTGTTCAACGACGGACCGCGCGGGGTGGCCCCGGCGACCCGGCAGAAGGTCCTCGACGCGGCGGCCGAGCTCGGCTACCGGCCGAACGCGCTGGCGCGCTCCCTCTCCAGCGGCCGGACGCACTCGATCGGGCTGATCGTGCCCGACATCTGCAACCCCTACTTCGCGGAACTGGCCCGCGCCATCGAGGACGCCGCGGGGGTCCGGGGCAACCTGCTGCTCATCGCCGACTCCGCGCTCTCGGCGGAGCAGGAGCGCCGCCACACCCGCTCGCTCGTCGAGCGCCAGGTCGACTCGGTCGTGCTGGTCTCGGTGTGCGACGAACCCGACCTCGGCGAGTTCTTCGAGGCCGGCATCCCCGTCGTCGCGCTGCACCCGATCTCGGACCGCGAGCGCGCCTCGTCGATCACCATCGACTACGAGGCCGCCGCCCAGCGGGCCACCGAGCACCTCCTGGCGCACGGCTACGGGAGCATCGTGCTGCTCAACGGCCCGGTCGAGTCCACCGGGGCGCGGCAGCACCGGGCGGGCTTCGACAGGGCGGTCGCGGGCGCGGAGGGCGTGCGCGCGTGGACGATCCGCTCGGAGATCTCACGGCACGACGCCGCGGAGTCCGCCTACACGCTGCTGAGCGGGACGGACCGGCCGCGTGCCGTCTACTGCACCACCGACGAGCAGGCGTTCGGCGTCCTGTACGCGGCCCACCGGGCGGGACTGACGGTCCCCGACGACCTGGCCGTCGTGGGGTTCGACGGCACCCGCAACTGCCTGGTGTCGATCCCCGCCCTGACCACGGTGCAGCAACCCACGGAGGCCATGGCGCGGCGCGTGGTGGAGATCCTCGCGGGCCGCACCGTGAACGACGACCCCGTGCACGAGGTCCTGGGCTTCGAGTTCGTCGCACGCGCCTCCAGCGGCGGGCCGGCTCCCGGATCAGCGTGAGCCGCGCCCCGCGCGCCGCCCGGGGTTCCCGTGGCGGACGCCCGCCCGCTCGGTGAGCGGACGGGCGTCCTGTTCAGTTATCCCCCTCGGCACCTCGGAGGGGCGGGGAGGCGTCAGTTCAGCGGCGGGTAGGCGTTGTCCAGCAGCTCCTGGAACTGGGCCGAGAACCAGTGGCCCGAGATCGGGGCGTCGGCCAGCGCGCCGCTCATGTTGTACCCGTTGCGGGGGTTGCCCTCATAGGTCGGGTCGCACATGCGGTCGAAGCCCTTGCCCTCGGGGTTGGGGATGAACTCGCTGGAGCCGTCCGACTCGCCCGGGGGCTTCATCCACACATAGGCGTCGATGCCCGGCTCGGGGGAGGCCTGCGGGCGCTCGCCCAGCCCCGCACCCGACTGGTTGCACCAGTTGCCCGACTGGATCCGCCGGTCGTAGCGGCCCCCGTCCACGAACGCGTCCACACTCGTCTGCGGACCCGGACCCGTGGGGCGGTCCGGTCCGCCCCAGCCGTTGCGGGAGGTGTCGATCAGCATCCCGATGTCGGAGCCGAACCCCTGCGAGACCAGCTCCTCGCGCAGCGCCTGGGAGAAGGACAGCTCGTCGGTGAACTGGTTCCAGTCCACCCACTGCGACTGGCGCACCGGCGTTCCGGCCACCGTCTGGCCGATGGAGAAGTTGTCCTCCACCAGCGCCGAGTAGTTGGCCGTGTTCGCGATGAACCCGTGCACGTCGTCCGGCGAAGCGCCGGCGGTGTTGGCCGCCTCGTAGAACAGCGCCGCCGAGGCCGAGAAGTTGTCGGCCCAGCCGATCCACCCGTGGTGGCCCGCGTCCACGTAGTTGTAGACGTTGTCGATCGCGCCCAGCTGCGCCAGGGCGTAGCCCACGCCCTCCACGTAGTTGCCGTTGGCCAGCATCTCGTCGCACTCGGGCGTGGCCGTCTCGCGCGGGGACACGTTCGTGACCAGGTTGGGCAGCGAGTCGATCTCCACCGTCGTCACGATCCGCAGGTCCGCGTAGGCCGGATCGGCCAGGATCTCCGCGATCGGGTCGATGTACTCCTCCTTGTAGCGGTCGATCTCGTCCGGTCCCAGCTCGCCGTTGGAGGCCAGCGCCGCGCAGTCGCGGCCGGGCAGGTTGTAGATCACCACCTGGAAGACCATGGGCTCGCCCGCGGCCTGGGCCACCGCCTCGTCCAGGTGCTCGCGCAGGCCCATCGACCCGGTGGTGGGGCTGTCGTTGCCCTCGATCGCGCTGATCTGGTCCAGCCACACACCCGTGGGCTGGTCGGAGATCGCGTCCCCGCCGGGCTCGGCGGCGGCGTTGGCCGACCAGATCGGGTTCACGTACACATCCGCGCCCTCATACGGATTGTCCACGCGGTCCCCCGGTTCCGGGTCGGGGTCCGGGTCCGGGTCGGGTCCGGGACCGGGGTCGACCGATCCGTCGCACACCACGCCGTTGAGGGTGAACTCCGACGGTGCGGCGTTGCTCCCGGAGTAGGAGGCGTTGAACCCGAAGGAGACGGTCCCGTTCGTGGAGATCGACGAGTTGTGACCGGCGGCGGTCACCGACACGTCCTGCCCCGACTGGGTGTGCGTACCGTTCCACAGGTTCGTGACCTGCTGGTTCCCGGGGAAGGACCAGTCGAGGGTCCAGCCGTTGAGGGCGGTTCCCAGGTTGGTGATCTCGACGCTCGCGGTGAAACCGGAGCCCCAGTCGTTGACCTGGTAGTCCACCTCGCAGCCCGGGGCGGCGCTCGCGGGCGTGGTGGGAAGGAGTGCCAAGGTGGTGCCGAGTACGAGGGCCGAGGCCGCGGCGAGGCCTCGTCGTGTCCGCGAGCGTGTGCTCGCGCCACGGTGGATCCTGCTCATGTCGTCTTCTTCCTCATGGAGGGGGGTGACCAAAAGGAGCTTGCGGAGTGTCGACCGGGGGTGCGGGCGACGGTTGCGTGAGGTCCGCTCAGACGTGGACGGGGACGGAGGTGCGCGGGGCATGACGACCTCGTACTGGCAGGGGCGCGGTGCGCCAGGGGATGTGGGAGCGCTCCCACACGGCAGGCGAAGAAAACCCGACCACCATGGTGCGACGCCGGGCGAGGGGTGTGGGGGGAGGGGGATGTCGGGGGGACAGCACGACCAGGACCACGCCCACCTGGGCCAGCGTGATCGCGGTGACCGGGAGCAGCAGCCCGGC
>NZ_JBSHDN010000223.1:0-9918 GCF_053616335.1 Nocardiopsis sp. NPDC055824 | reverse complement strand
GGCGGGCGTGTTTGCGGCTGAGGTCGAACAGGTCCTCGAGCACGGCCAGGCGTTGGTCCAGGGCGGTGTAGATCTCCGAGGCGCGGCCGAGGTTGGCGATGCCGGCTCTGGGGACCTGGATGCCGGTGAGGACCTCGATCGCTTTGCGTGAGGAGTCGGACATGTTGTGGTCCAACGGCATACACGACTCCTCCTTCTACCTCCTGTGCCACTTTGCAGCCACGCACGCAGTGGAACGAGACGTTAACGGCGGTAGAAGACATACTTGTTAACAGATGAATGCACTGCTGTGATGTCTCGTTCGCTTTTGCCTCGTTTCAGCCCTTCGGTGTAAACACGCCACGGAGGCACGGGGCGCGGTCGCACCGCGTGCTCCCACTGTCGGCCGTGGTGTCGCTGGTCCTTGCCGCCGTGCTCCTGGGACTCCTGGCGCACCCGGGGTGGGCGGTGTACATCATGTACTTCGCCACCGGGCTGCTGCTGAGCACGACGGCCGTCTACTCGGCACTGCCGAGGCACCCCGAAAAGCGCGTGCGCCAGGACGCGTCCGGGACGGACTCCCCCGCACCGGAGGGCGTCGGGAAGCCGTAGTCTGGCCGCTCGGAACATCCACGTATCGGGCGATCCGGGACCGCGGCGGCCCCGGGGGCCGAAGGCACGACGACGGAGGGTCGGTTTCCTTGGCGACCGGGGAGGACGCGCGGATCCGCGCGCTGGAGAAACACGTCCGGGAGTTCTGGCAGGGGCACGCCGTGGAGGACGCGACCTGGGCGGAGGCGCCCCTCCTCGACCGGGTCCCGGGCTTCGCCACCTACCGGGTGGCGCCCAGGGACGAGGGCGAGGGCTGGGTCTACGTGACGGTGGGCTCGTCCGTCCACGAGACCGGAGGCGGCACCGAGTTCTTCCTCATGGCTCCGGACGAGGACCCGGCCCACTCCGAGACCCTGGCCGTGGTCGGCCACCTGCACTCCTTCGAGGAGTACCGGCTCGGCGTCGGCTCGGTGATCGACGTCGGCTGCCCGTGGGCGGAGGGCTCGCGCATGGACCACCTGCTGGTGAGCCCGCCCTACCCCTACGGGCCGGCGCTGGAGCATGCGCCCGAGGAGGCGGGAAACGCGCGGTTCCTGTGGCTGCTGCCGATCCACCGGAGCGAGGCGGCCCTGGTCACGGGCGACTCCCTGGCGGCCTTCGAGGAACTCCTGGAGGCGGAGGGCGTCAACGTCCTGGACGCCGACCGGGCTCCCCTCGTCTGAGCCGCCCCACTGCCGGCCCCGAGAGCCCGCCGGGCGGCATTGCGCCCCGCACGGTGCCTCGGCGCCGACCCGACCCCACCATCATTACCTAAAGCAATCCTTTGACTACGATTCGGAGTCACAGGGCGGGGGATGGGGTGGGTGCGCCACCGACCCCGAGCGCCCGAAGGAGACCCTCTGTGACCCAGCCGTTGTTCGACGACCGGACCGATTTCGACAACGCCGACAAGGGCTTCCTCGGAACGGCGTCACAACCGCAGATCACGGACGGGGCCGGACGGGTCGTCTGGGACCTGGACGCCTATGCCTTCCTCCACGGCGAGGTGCCCGGCACAGCGAACCCGAGCCTGTGGCGCCAGTCGCAGCTGGCCGCCAAGCACGGCCTCTACCGGGTCTGCGAGGGCATCTTCCAGGTACGGGGCTTCGACCTGTCCAACATCTCCTTCGTCGAGGGCGACCAGGGCGTCATCGTCGTCGATCCCCTGCTGTCCGTCGAGTGCGCGGCGGCCGCGCTGTCCCTGTACCGGGAGCATCGCGGCGAACGCCCGGTGACCGCGGTGATCTACAGCCACTCCCACGCCGACCACTTCGGCGGGGTACGGGGGGTGATCCCCGACGGCACGGAGGTCCCGGTCATCGCGCCCTCCGGCTTCCTCGAGCACGCGGTCGCGGAGAACGTCTACGCCGGCACCGCCATGAACCGGCGATCGGTCTTCATGTACGGGGCCGTGCTGCCCAAGGGGGCCGCGGGCCAGATCGGCGCGGGCCTGGGGCCCACCACCTCCACCGGGACGATCTCCCTGATCGAGCCGAACACGTACGTCACCAGGACCGGGCAGGAGGTGGTGGTCGACGGCGTCCGGATCGTCTTCCAGCTGACCCCGGGGACCGAGGCGCCCGCGGAGATGAACTTCTCCTTCCCCGACCGGCGGGCCCTGTGCATGGCCGAGAACGCCACCCACACCCTGCACAACGTGCTGACGCTGCGCGGCGCGCTCGTCCGGGACCCGCACGTGTGGGCGAACTACCTCACGGAGGCCATCGAGCTGTTCTCCGGCGGCTCCGACGTGCTGTTCGCGTCGCACCACTGGCCGACCTGGGGCACGGAGGAGCTCACACTGTTCCTGTCCCAGCAGCGCGACCTGTACGCCTACCTGCACGACCAGACGCTGCGCATGCTCAACCAGGGGCTCACCGGCGCCGAGATCGCCGAGAGGATCCAGCTGCCTCCCGCGCTGGAGGGCGCCTGGCACGCCCGCGGTTACTACGGTTCGGTCTCCCACAACGTCAAGGCGGTCTACCAGCGCTACATGGGGTGGTTCGACGGCAACCCCGCCCACCTGTGGGCACTGCCGCCGGAGGAGTCGGCGAAGAAGCACGTGGAGTTCATGGGCGGCGCCCGGGAGGTCCTGTCGAAGGCCGGGGCCGCCGTCGAGGCGGGGGAGCTGCGGTGGGCCGCGCAGGTCCTCGACTACGTCGTGTTCGCCGACCCCGGCGACACCGGTGCGCGCGCACTGCTCGCCGAGGTCTACGACGCCCTGGGGCACGGTGCGGAGAACGGCACCTGGCGGAACTTCTACCTCCAGGGGGCGGCGGAACTGCGCGGGAACAAGGCTCCCACGCCCATCGACAGCGCCTCCCCCGACGTCATGAGCGCCCTGAGCATCGCGCAGGTCTTCGACTCCGTGGCCGTCCGCGTCGACGGCCCCCGCGCCTGGGACACCACCCTGACCATCGACTGGAACTTCACCGATCCCGTGGAGGAGGTCAGGCTGGAGCTCGCCAACGGCGTCCTCGTCCAGACCACCGCCCACGACGGCAGTGACGCCGACCTGACGCTGACCCTGACCAAGGCACAGCTCCTGCGGCTCGTCGCCACGCAGAGCCTGGAGGGGATCACGACCGAAGGCGACACCGACGTCCTCACCACGCTGTTCGGCCTCCTGGACGACACGGACCCCGACTTCGCCGTCGTCACCCCCTGACCCCGGCCGCCCCGGCGCCACTGGGGCCCGTGGTCGGCCGGCCACGGGCCCCTCCCACCACGCCGGAGGGGCGGCCGCCGGCCGGGGCGCGGCTCCCCACGCTCCTTTCCAATCATGGGATCACAGGCCCTCTTCACACCCTGCCGCCGGACGCCCCCGTTGAGAAAAACACCTCATAGGGGCACACCCATGCACATTCCACCCGATAGTTAGGTTAGGCTCACCTTTGTTCAAATAAGCCAAGGAGAACCTCCATGCAGTCCCCCGGCCGTCCCCTGACCGCCTTTTCGATCACCCTGGCCTCCGCCCTCCTCCTCGTCGGCTGCGCGTCCGGCCGGCAGGACGCCGAGGAGGCCTCCGCCCCGAGCGGCACGATCGAGGTCGAGGACAACAACGGCGCCCAGACCGTGGCCTCCCCTCCGGAGTCCGTGGTCGCGCTCGACAACCGCACCTTCGAGACCCTCTCGGACTGGGGCGTGGAGCTGTCCGCGGGCGCGGTGTCCCTCATGCCGGACACCGTCGGCTACACGCGGGACGAGTCGGTCATCGACATCGGCACGCACAACGAGCCCGACCTCGAGGCGATCGTCGCCGCCGGTCCGGACGCCGTCGTCAACGGGCAGCGCTTCACCCAGTACCACGACGACATCGCCTCCCTGGTGCCCGAGGCCACGATCCTGGAGCTCGACCCGCGCGAGGGCGAGCCCTTCGACGCCGAGCTCAAGCGCCAGGTCACCGTGCTCGGCGAGGTCTTCGGCAAGCAGGACGAGGCCGCCCGGCTCGTCGCCGACCTCGACGCGGCCGTCGAACGGGTGAACGCCGCCTACGACGAGGGCGAGTCCGTGATGGCCGTCAGCACCTCGGGCGGCGAGATCGGCTACCTGGCCCCCGGCGTGGGCCGCACGCTCGGCCCCGCCTTCGACATCTTCGGCCTCACCCCCGCACTGGAGGTCGAGGGCTCCAGCGACGACCACCAGGGCGACGACATCTCCGTCGAGGCGATCGCCGGCTCCGACCCCGACTGGATCCTGGTGATGGACCGCGACGCCGCCGTCGCCCCCGACGAGGCCGGGTACGAGCCCGCCTCGAACATCCTGTCGGACTCCGAGGCGCTCTCGGGCGTGACGGCCGTGCAGGAGGAGCAGATCCTCTACATGCCCGCCGACACCTACACCAACGAGGGCATCCAGACCTACACCGAGTTCTTCGACGCGTTCGCCGACGCGCTGGAGGCCCGGGCGTGATCCGGTCCGACCGAACGGCACGCGCCGGCGGTGGCGACGCCGCCGGCGCCCGCCGACACGAGGGAGGGAGCGGGGCATGACGACCGCGACCCCCGTCCCCCGGGCGCGGCGCGGGGGACGCCTCCTCGACGGGAAACTGCTCGTCGGCACCGCCGTCGTGGGCGCCCTGGTCGTGCTCTCGCTGTTCACCGGCGTGTACGACGTCTTCGGCGCGGACGACGGCGGCGAGATGTTCGCCATCACCCGCGTCCCCCGCACGGTCGCCCTCGTCCTGGCCGGCGCGGCGATGGCGATGTCGGGCCTGGTGATGCAGCTGCTGACCCAGAACCGCTTCGTGGAGCCGACGACCACCGGCACCACCGAGTGGGCCGGGCTCGGCCTGCTCACGGTGATGGTCCTGGTGCCCGGCGCGAGCATCGGCGCACGCATGCTCGGCGCGGTCCTGGCGGCGTTCGTCGGCACGATGGTGTTCTTCCTCTTCCTGCGCCGCGTCACCCTGCGCTCCTCGCTCATCGTCCCGATCATCGGCATCATGCTGGGCGCCGTCGTCAGCGCCGTCTCGACCTTCGTCGCGCTGCAGACCGACATGCTGCAGAACCTCGGCGTGTGGTTCGCCGGGAGCTTCACCTCCGTGCTGCGGGGCCAGTACGAGCTGCTGTGGATCGTGGCGCTGGCGGCCGTGGCGGTGTTCGTCGCCGCCGACCGGTTCACGGTCGCCGGGCTGGGCGAGGAGGTCGCGACCAACGTCGGCCTGGACTACGACCGGGTCATCCTGCTGGGCACCGGCCTCATCGCGGTGGCGACCGGCGTGGTGACCGTGGTCGTGGGCAACCTGCCCTTCCTCGGGCTCATCGTCCCCAACGTCGTCTCGATGTTCCGCGGCGACGACCTGCGCGGCAACCTGCCGTGGGTGTGCCTGCTGGGCGTCGGCACCGTCACGGTCTGCGACCTGATCGGCCGTGTCGTCATCATGCCCTTCGAGGTGCCCGTGTCCCTGATCCTCGGGGTCGTGGGCGCCGCCGTCTTCGTCCTTCTCCTGTTGAGGCAGCGCCGCCATGGCTGAGACGACCGCGTCCCGTGTGACCGGACCGCTCCCCGCACCGCCCGCACGCTCCTCCGGGGCCCTGCCCACCGGGCGTGCCCGCCGCCGCTACCGGACCGTCGTCGCGGTGCTCGGCGTGCTCGCCGCCGGTTTCGGCTTCGGCCTGCTCGCCTGGGACAACCCGATGCCCGTGGGCTCGGACGGGTTCTGGCGCATCGCGCAGATGCGCGGGACGAACCTGGTGGTCATGGCCGTGGTCGCGATCTGCCAGGCCGTGGCGACGGTGGGCTTCCAGACCGTGACCGGCAACCGCGTCATCACCCCGTCGATCATGGGGTTCGAGGCGCTCTACGTCGCTATCCAGACCACGGCGGTGTACTTCCTGGGCGTCGCCGGGGTCGTGGCGGTCCAGGGCCTCCCGCAGTTCGCGCTCCAGCTCGTGCTCATGGTGGGCTTCGCGATGCTGCTGTACGGGTGGCTGCTGTCGGGCCGGTACGCGAACCTCCAGGTGATGCTGCTGATCGGCATCGTCATCGGCGGCGGCCTGGCCTCGGTCTCCACGTTCATGCAGCGCCTGCTCACGCCGAGCGAGTTCGACGTGCTCGCCGCCCGGCTGTTCGGCAACGTCTCCAACGCCGACGCGTCCTACCTGCCGCTCGCGGTCCCGCTCTGCCTGGGCGCGGCGGGCCTGCTGTGGGCGGGTTCGCGGCGGCTCGACGTGGTCGCGCTGGGGCGTGACGCGAGCACGGGCCTGGGGCTGGACCACCGCCGCGAGACCATGCGCGTGCTCTTCCTGGTCTCGGTCCTCATGGCGGTCTCCACCGCACTGGTGGGGCCGATGACGTTCCTGGGGTTCCTGGTCGCGACCCTGGCCTACCAGTTCACCGGCACCCACGCCCACCGGTACGTCTTCCCGGTGGCGGTGCTGACGTGCTTCGTCGTGCTCAGCGGCGCGTACTTCGTCATGCGCAACGTCTTCTACGCCAACGGCGTGGTCTCGATCATCATCGAGCTCGTCGGCGGCCTGGTGTTCCTGTTCGTCATCCTCAGAAAGGGCCGGCTGTGATCACGCTCAGCGGTGTGCGCAAGGAGTACAGCGGCGAGGTCGCGATCGGCCCCGTGGACCTGCGGATCCCCCGGGGCGGTGTGACCGCGCTGGTGGGTCCGAACGGGGCCGGCAAGTCGACGCTGCTGACGATGACGGGCCGCCTGCTGGGCCTGGACGCGGGGGTGATCGAGATCGCGGGCCACGACGTGGCCAAGACCGCGTCCAAGGACCTGGCCAAGGTCGTCTCGGTCCTGCGCCAGGAGAACCACTTCGTCACCCGGCTGACGGTGCGCCAGCTGGTGGCCTTCGGGCGCTTCCCCCACTCCCGGGGGCGGCTGACGGCGGCCGACGAGGAGGTCGTCAGCCGGGCGATCGACTTCCTGGACCTGGGCGGGTTGGAGAACCGCTACCTGGACCAGCTCTCGGGCGGACAGCGCCAGCGCGCCTACGTGGCGATGGTGCTCTCGCAGGAGACCGAGTACGTGCTGCTCGACGAGCCGCTCAACAACCTCGACATGCGCCATTCGGCGCAGATGATGCGGCACCTGCGCCGTGTGGCGGAGGAGCTGGAGCGCACGGTCGTGGTCGTGCTCCACGACATCAACTTCGCGGGCCACTACGCCGACCGGATCTGCGCGGTCAAGGACGGTGCGGTCGTGGAGTTCGGCACCCCGGAGGAGATCATGACCGGCGAGGTGCTGACACGGGTGTTCGAGACGCCGGTGACCGTGGTGGAGGGGCCGCGCGGACCGCTCGCCGTGTACTACTGAGCGCCGTCCCCTCTCGCGGGAGCGGGCTCGCGGGGCGCCCCTCCGCCCGGTCGGGTGGAGGGGCGCCCGTGGTCGGGGCGTGGGCCCCGCGTCGGCCGCGGGTGGTCGGCCTGTGGGCGGGGGTCGGTCCCGCGTCAGCCGCGGGTCGGCGGCGCGTGGGCGGGGCGGCTCCGGCGGCCGGGCGGGTGCGGGGGCCGTGCCGCGCGGCGGCCGGTCATGCCCGGTCCTCTCCCCCGGGCGCCGCGGGATCGGCGTCGACGTGCAGGATCGCGTCGGCCGCCTCCACGAGCGCCCGGTCGAGGGGGAAGTAGCCCGTCTCGGGCCGGGCGTCGGTGCGCGTGCGCCCGGAGGCGATCTCGGCGGCGGAGGCCAGGCCCCAGCCGGTGGCGCGGCTCTGGAGGAGGCCCTCGTAGGTGTCCGGTTCGGGCTCCGCGAGCCCGAGGGCCCCGCTGCGGCCCAGGCTTCCGATGACGACGGTGTACCGCCGGCCCAGCAGGGCGCCGACGACGGAGCCCGCGGAGTGCCAGCCCAGGTCCATGCCCGCCATGCTCATCGAGCTCGGGTTGCGCTGCAGGTGGCTGTTGTGCGCGAAGGCGAGCGTGGGACCGCGTTCGGCCTCGATGCCGCGGATCTCCAGGAGGTTCTGGGCCATGAGCGCGTCCCTGGTGGCCAGGAGGCCGGAGATGCGTGCGCTCTCCTCGATGCGCCGGGCCGCCTGCCCGTGGTAGCGCAGCAGGCCGAGGCCGGCGGCGAGGCGGGTGCGGGCCCGGAACCAGTCGGCGCGGGAGGTCGCCGCGACCAGTTCCGGTGCGCGTGCGTGGAGCGAGGTGAGCATGTCGTCGGCGATCACGCGCAGCCGCTCGGCCGCGGGGCCGGCGCCGACCGACGCCGCCGGGTCCAGGATCGCCTCCTGGCGGCTCCACCGCTCGTCGTCGCCGAGCAGGTCCGCGAGGTCCGGGGCGATCCCGAGGTAGTCGCACACGTGTTCCAGGTGGAGCCGGGGGCTGGGCGCGCTGGTGTTCTCGGCCGGGATGTCGAAGCCGTGGAAGGCCAGCCGCTCCTCGGCGGGACGGCCCTCGTTGTACGCGCGCATCCAGGCGACCAGCCGCCGGTTGACCTCCAGTGCCCCGAAGCCGTGCGAGAAGCCCTCGTCCATCGCCGTGTCGAGGGTTCCCCGCCCGTGCCGGACGAAGTCGTCCACCGCCAGTGCGGCCACCCGGTCGGTCTCCAGGGCGATGGACCGGTAGCCCAGGTCCGCGAGCGAGGCGAAGACGTCGTTGCGGACGTCCCCGAAGGCCGGTTCCTGCGTGGGGTGGACCGGTTCGCCGAGGGCCAGCAGCTCGCACGGCGGGGTCGCGAAGTCTCGAATGTCTTGGCTCATACCCCTCAACCGTATCCTTGAAAGAACGGTTGAGGGTTTTCATCCTACTGTCGGGCCCTAAGTCCCCGAAGCCTCCAACCGGGGGAAACCCGCCCCTCTGCCGCCGCCCCGACCTTGGCCGCGGGGCGGCGCGGGCGCGGTCCGCGCGACGGGGGCGGGGCGACCGGTGGCCGGTCGGCGTGCCGCGCCGTCACTCCCCCTGGGCGGCGGAGTCCAGCAGCCAGTTGTACCGCAGGCGCAGCGCGCGCTCCGTGCTCGCCGCGGAGGCGCCGAGGGTGAGCGCGATGTTGAGCCAGAGCGGCAGCTGGACGGGTGAGGTGAAGGTTCCGAAGCGCTCGGTCACGGGCGGCACCTGGAAGGCCGCCTCGACGAGCTGCGGGACGAGGAGGAGCGCGGGGACGACGAGCAGGACCAGCGAGCAGAGGCCGATAGTGCGGCTCAGCACGGGGTGCTCGCGGTCCAGGCGCGCACGCCGCCCCTCGCCCGAGCGTCGGTCCGGGACGAGTTGGTGTTCGGCTCCCCCGTCGGTGACGTAGTGGCAGCGCTTGAGGCCGAAGGGTGTCAGCGCCACCTCGATCGTGCCGCCCCGGACGGGGAAGGCGGCGGGGAGCCCGGACTCGGCGTGGTGCCTGCCGTCGAGGTACAGGTGGGCCCTGCCCTTGCCGTCCTCGGAGAAGAACCGCTGTGCGTAGCGGACCTCGACGGCGTAGTCCGTCCGCCCGCCGTCGCCGCTGCGCAGCGGGAGGTGGAACAGGGCACGGGAGAGCGGCTGCCACCAGCGGAAGGGCTTCAGCGGCTTCCCGTTCCCGGGTTCTACACGTCGTGCGGCTCGGCGCCGCTGCCACTCCTTGAGCATCTCGGGCTCCCTGTCGTCGTGTGGGAACGCCTCGGCGGCCTCGGGGCCGCCCTGGCGTGAGGGTGGGTGGGTGTTTCGACGGTGGACGGGCCCCGCGCACCCGGTCCCGCGAGGCGGGCGGTTCCGGGGGCGAGGAGGCGCGCGGCGGTCGGCCCGGGGGCGCCCCCTCCCGGTGGTGGCGGCCGCGCGGCCCCGTGAAGCGGGGGCGGGCGGGGCGGGGTCCGTCGTCCCGCCCGCCCCCACGGGGGCCGCGGTCACCCGTGTTCCTCGTGGGCGTTCGCGCCGGCCGGCGGGTCCGGCGCCGGGGCCCGTCGGGTCGCGGGCCGCGGGGCGCGCGGG
>NZ_JBSHDN010000222.1:0-10118 GCF_053616335.1 Nocardiopsis sp. NPDC055824 | reverse complement strand
GGCCCCGGGGGACCGGCGCGCCTCCCGTCAGGACTCCGGTCCGGCGGACGCGGTGCCGGCGCCCGTGCGCCTGCGGCTCAGGTACAGCGCGGCACCGCCGGCGCAGACCGCGATCACGGCCGCGGCGACCAGGCCGAACAACGCGCTTCCGGTCGTCGGCAGCGCACCGTTCGCCCCGTCCGGCCGGCCCGGCTTGTCGTCGCCCGGCCCGCCCCCTCCCGGAGCGGTCGGCCCGGCGCTCGGCGGATCGGTCGGCTCCGCGGGGTCCGTGGGGCCGGCCGTCGGCCCGACCGGGGGCTCGGTGGGCGTGCCGCCGCCGTCCGGCACCGTGGCCTCCTCGCCCACGACGATGCGGCCGGAGCCGCCCTCGGGATACGCCTGCGCCGTGACCCGGCCCTCCAGGGTGTCGGTGAGCAGGCGTTCCAGGGCCACCTGGTAGGTCGCCCCGACGACGGTGAAGGGGGCGTCCCGGAACGGGTACATGTCCCCGCCCCTGGCGGAGAAGTCGTTGGTGACCACCGTGACCGGATCGCCGTCGACGACCTCGCCGTCCCGCACGAGGACGGTGCCGTCGTGCAGGATCACGTTGCGCACCCGCTCGCCCGGGGTCGTCACGGTGCCCGCGTCGTCCACCGCCTGCGCGGTGCGCGCCGGGTCGTACGCGAAGTTGACCCCGGCGACCTGCATGAACGCCCCGCTGGCCGCGGGGGCGGCGGCCACGCCCTGCTCCAGCAGCTCCTTGACCTGGGAACGCGGGAGGTCCGGGACCACGGCCACCTGGTTGGCGAACGGCGCGACGGAGTAGGTGTCCAGCGCGCTCAGCGGCCCCGCGGGGAGCACCGACGCGTTGCGGATACCGCCGCCGTTCTGGATGCCGATCTGCGGCTCGGGCACCCCGTACTCGCCGGCGTTGCGCCTCCCGGTGTCCAGCAGCCCGTCCGCGACCAGGTTGCCCAGGTTCGTCTCCCGGGTGCGCACACCCGGGTTCTGGACCCCGTCGAGGTCGACCTCGCTCAGGGCCACCTCGGTCTCGGCGAGCTGTGCGACGTGGTCGGCGACCGGCCCGGTCACCTCGGCCTCGACCCCGGGGTGGGGGGAGACGGCGTCGGCGCCCGCACCGGACACGCGCACCGGCCCGGAGCGCTCGGAGACCGACACCAGGTCGCCCCCGTCGAAGTTGACGACCAGGCGGCCCACGTACTTGTAGTTCGACCCGGCGGTCACGATCGGGACCGCCGTGCCGTCCGGGGCGGTGGCGACCAGCGGGTAGGCCAGCGGCTCACCCGTCTCCGGGTGGGCGGTGACCTCGTCCCCGGGCACCAGGACGTCGTCGGGGCCGGCCATCACCTCGTGGCCGCCCCCGGCCACGATGGCGTCGACGCCGGTCAGCTCCCGGGCCACACGTTCCTCGTAGGCGATGTTCTGCAGGTGGGAGATCATGATGATCTTGTCGACGCCCTCGCCGGTCAGCCGGTCGACCTCGGCCTGGACCGGGACGACGAGGTCCTCGACCACCACCCCGCGCGGGCTGGTGACGGTGGCCAGCGGGGGGTAGAGGGCGCCGACGATGCCGACCCGCTCCCCCGAGACCTCGACCACGGTGCTGGGGGCGATCCGGCCCGCCGCCTCCTGGGCCGCCAGGGCCGGCTCGGCCGAGACGTCCACGTTCGCGGCGACCACCGTCGTGTCCCCGGTGAGCTGGTCCACGAAGTCGGCGTACACGTCCGGGCCGAAGTCGAACTCGTGGTTGCCCATGGAGATCGCGTCGTAGCGGGCGTGGTTGGCGGCGATGGCGTCGTAGGAGGGCGCACCGTCCTCCTGGGAGGCGGCGAACTCGGGCCCGGGAAGGTACATGTCACCGGAGTTGACGGTGACGACACCGCGCTCGCGGGCCTCGTCGGCCCCGGCCTCCGCGCCGTCGCCCTCGGTCTCCCGGAGCCGGTCGAGCAGCGTGGTGAAGCGGGCCGCGCCGCCGAAGTCGTCCTGGCCGGAAGCGGAGAGCAGCTGGGACTCGGGGTCGTTGGCGTGGAGGATCGTCAGTGTGAAGTCGGGGGGACCGTCGGGGGCCGCGGGCCGGACCGCGGCCGAGGCCGACGGCAGCGGAACCGCGAAGGCGCCCACCAGCATCAGCGCCGCTGAGGCGCGCACGAGTCTGGACATGTCTGCGGGACTCCTTCGGGGGAGCGGCGGGGGATCCGCCTGCGGCGGGCGGGGGCCGGGGTGGACCGCCCTGGAGGGGTGAGAAGGATCGGGCACGTGCCGAGGGGTTACGATGTGCGGAATCTGCGGTGCGGACCGGGGATTTCGTCCCAGCCGTATCGCCTTGTACAGCTTCTCATGCCCCCCATCATCACCCCCGGTGACCGCCGTCGCCCCCGACGCGGGGGAGTGTCGGGGAATTCGCCGCCCGATCCCGCGCCCGGCGGGCCGGCCGCCCCTACCATGGGGGAGGCAAGTTCGCTCGACACCCTCGGAGGACGTCAGTGTTTCCCTCTGGCCAGGACCCGTACGACCCCAACGGGGCGCAGGGCGGAGGCGACGTCCCGCCGCAGCGGGGGCTCCCCGACTTCGGCGCCCGCTTCGACGCGCTCCGCCCCGACGCGCCGCTGCCGAGGAAGGTGGCGGTCGTGCGCACGCTGATGTACATCGGCGGCGCCTGCGGCCTCGGGCTGACGGCCCTGTTCCTGCTGGGGCTGAGCGTGCCCCAGGAGGTGATGGCCGACGCCCTGCGGCAGCAGGCGGACCTCGCCGCCGAGGAGGGGGTCGAGCTCGCGGTCAGCGTCGAGATGATGCGCTCCATGATGATCACCATGGCCGCCGTGACCGGTGTGTACGGACTGCTGTCCACGCTCCTGGCCGGCCGGATCCGGCAGCGCACCGTCGGCGTCTTCTGGGGCGTGGTGGCCTTCCAGACCGTCGCCGGGGGCCTCCTGCTGTGGAACCTCGTCCTCGGCGACCTGATCGCCGCCGTCCCGCTGGGCTTCGCGGTCACGATGATCGCCCACATGTTCTCCCGTGAGGGCCGCGCCCACTACGGGCTCCTCTAGGGCGTGTTCCGCGGACACTCGCCCTGCTGCGCGTCGCCCCGGCACGCCCCTCGCGGAGTTCTCATCTGTCGACAGGACCCCACCCCGACTCCTTCTTCGGCCTTGCGATGAACGCACCGGATGCGCCGCTCGCGACGGACAGCATCCACGGAACACGCCCTAAGCCCGTTCCGGGGCGCGCCGCCGCGGGTGCTACGGGGCGGACCCGTCCGCCCCCGCGTCCGGGGCGGTGCGGCCGAACAGGCGCGGCCCCTCGCGCGGGGGCTGCGGCGGGCGCACCGCCACCTCCGTCCACCTGCGCTCCAACAGGCGGCGCACGGCCGCGGCGCCCGTCCCGGGCGAGGCCTCCCCGCCGTCCGGCGGGCGCACCCCGCCCTCGGGGGACTCCAGGGCCAGCGCCTCCCGGAGCAGCTCCGCGGAGTCCGGCCTCTCGTCCGGGTCCTTGGACATCGCGGCGAGCACCAGCCGCTCCAGGCCGGGCGGCAGGTGCTGGAGGTCGGGCTCCTCGAACATCACGCGCCGGGCCATCTCCTTGAGGTCCGCCCTCCCGAACGGGTCGTGCGCCACCGAGGCGAACGCCGTCACCGCCCCCCACAGGAACACGTCGGCCTTCTGCGTCGTGGGCCGGCGCTGGTACTGCTCGGGGCTGATCCACCCGGGCGTTCCCAGCCGGTCCACCGTCGAGGAGACCCGCTCGTCCGCCAGGGTGTCCGGTGAGGGCAGCCCGAGGTCGCGGTAGGCGCGGCGCATCCGGCGCAGCCGGATCCACTTGGTCGGGTCGGGGTCCTCCACGGGATGCGCGATGCCGAAGTCGAGGATCTTGGGTCCGGTGGGGGAGAGCACCACGTTGCTCGGCTTGAGGTCGCGGTGCACCACCCCGGCCGCGTGGACGGCACGCAGCGCCTCGGCCGTGCCGACGGCCAGGCCCAGCAGCATGCCCCTGCGCAGGCGCCCGAACCGCTCCACGTGGTACCGCAGGGTCGGCCCGGGGACGTACTCGGTGATCATCCACGGCAGGTCCGCCTCCACGTCGGCGCGCACGAACCGCGCCACCGAGGGGCTGTTCACCCTGGAGAGCAGGCGGGCCTCGAGCGCGAAGCGCTCGCGGAACCGGCGGTCGGCGGCCTGACCCGGGTGGACGACCTTCACCGCCAGGTAGCCCTGCACGCCGGGGGAGTCCGCCGCGTACACGGTGCCCATGCCACCGGAGCCGATCCGGCCGCGCACCCTGTGCCCGCCGATCTCGCGGGGGTCCCCGGGCTCCAGGGGGTCGAGCCTGCGTGCGCCTCTGGCCTTCATGGACGCTCCCTTGTCGGTGGGGGCTGCTGCGCCGGAGTCTATCCGCGGCCCCCTCGGGGCCGGTCGGCACGCGCCGCACCCCGGCTCCCGGCGGCCCGCACGCCGGGGGCGCCGGACCCTCCGGAACGTCGTCGCCCTCTGGCACTGTCGGGGGCGAGAGGAAGGCGACGCCATGACACCCGGACAGTTCATCGACGCGGCGCTGTGGTTCCCCGAGGCCGACGAGAGCGAGCCCTTCGGTCCCGGCGCCCTGGTCTACAAGGTGGCGGGGCAGAAGATGTTCGCCCTGCTCACAGGGGGGTCCGACCAGGGCGGCGAGGACGACGCCCCGGCCACGGTCAACCTCAAGTGCGATCCCGGCCTGGCCCTGGAGCTGCGGGACCGGTACCCGGCCGTCACCCCCGGTTACCACATGAGCAAGAAGCACTGGAACTCCGTGCTCCTCGACGGCACCGTGCCCGACGACGAGGTCGCGGAGATGCTGAGGCACTCCTACGTCCTGGTGGCGAGTAGCCTGCGCAGAGCCGACCGCGACCGCGTGCTCGCCGTGCTCGGCGACGACGCGCCGGACCTCGGAGGGGCGGGCACGGCGACACCGGAACAGGCGTGAACGCGCCCGGTCCACGGGAGAGGAGGGCGACCACGTGTCCGACGGAACCTTCCGGCCCGCGGTCGTGCAGGGTGTCCTGGAACGCATCACCTACGCCAACGAGGACAACGGGTACACCGTCGCCAAGGTCGACACGGGGCGGGGCGCGCACGACCTCCTCACCGTCGTCGGATCCCTCATGGGGGTCCAGCCGGGAGAGGCGCTGCGCATGCACGGCCGCTGGGGGTCGCACCCCCAGTACGGCAGGCAGTTCCACGTGGACGACTACACCACCGTCCTGCCCGCCACCGTGCAGGGCATCCGCCGCTACCTCGGCTCGGGCCTGATCAAGGGCATCGGCCCCAAGATGGCCGAGCGCATCGTCGGGCACTTCGGCACCGAGGCGCTGGAGGTCATCGAGGAGCACCCCGAGAGGCTCGTCGAGGTGCCCGGCCTCGGACCCAAGCGCACCAGGCTCATCGCGGACGCCTGGGAGGAGCAGAAGGCCATCAAGGAGGTCATGGTCTTCCTCCAGGGGGTCGAGGTCACCACCTCCCTCGCCGTGCGCATCTACAAGAAGTACGGCGACGCCTCCGTCGACGTCGTGCAGAAGGAGCCGTACCGCCTGGCCACCGACGTCTGGGGGATCGGCTTCAAGACCGCCGACACCATCGCCCGGGCCGTGGGCATCCCGCACGACAGCCCGCAGCGGGTGATGGCCGGGATCCAGTTCACCCTCTCGGAGTCCACGGGCGACGGCCACTGCTACCTCCCCGAGGAGAAGCTCATCTCCGCCGCGGTGAAGATCCTCCAGGTGGAGGCGGGCCTGGTGATCGAGTGCCTCGCCGAACTCGTCGCCGCCGAGGGCGTGGTCCGCGAGACCGTGCCCGGCCCCGCGGGCGAACCCGTCCGCGCCGTCTACCTGCTGCCGATGCACCGCGCCGAGATCGGCCTCACCTCGGGGCTGCGCTCGCTGCTCGCCCACCCGGCCGACCGCATCCCCGCCTTCGCCGGAGCGGACTGGGACGTCGTCATGGACTGGCTGCGCAAGCGCACCCGTGCCGACCTCGCCGAGGCCCAGCGCGAGGCCGTCCGGCTGGCCCTCACGGAGAAGGTGTGCGTGCTCACCGGCGGCCCCGGCTGCGGCAAGTCCTTCACCGTCGCGTCCGTCGTCACGCTGGCCGCTGCCAAGCAAGCGAAGATCATCCTCGCCGCGCCCACGGGGCGGGCCGCCAAGCGCCTCACCGAGATGACCGGGATCGAGGCGCGCACGGTGCACCGGCTCCTCGAACTCCGGCCGGGGGGCGACGCCGCCTTCGACCGCGACAACCCCCTCGACTGCGACCTGCTGGTCGTGGACGAGGCGTCGATGCTGGACGTGCTCCTGGCCAACAAGCTGGTCAAGGCGGTGCCGCCCGGGGCCCACCTGCTGTTCGTCGGCGACGTCGACCAGCTGCCGTCGGTCGGGGCGGGCCAGGTCCTCAGGGACCTCCTGGCCGAGGGCTCCCCCGTCCCCAGCGTGCGCCTGACCCACGTCTTCCGGCAGGCCCAGGACTCCGGCGTCATCACCAACGCCCACAGGATCAACGGCGGGGAGCCGCCGCGGTTCGAGGGCATGGCCGACTTCTTCCTGTTCCCCTGCGAGGAGTCCGAGGACGCGGCGCGGATGACCGTGGACGTGGTCGCCAACCGGATCCCCCGCAGGTTCGGCCTCGACCCGCGCCGGGACGTCCAGGTGCTCACCCCCATGAAGGGCGGGCCCGCCGGGGCGGCCAACCTCAACACGGTGCTCCAGTCCGCGGTGACCCCCGCGGGCGACCACGTCCCGGAGCGCCGTTTCGGCGGCCGGGTCTTCCGTGTCGGCGACAAGGTCACGCAGATCCGCAACAACTACGACAAGGGCGAGAACGGGGTGTTCAACGGGACGCTCGGCGTGGTCGAGGGCATCGACGCGGTCGCCCAGGAGATCACGGTGCGCACGGACGAGGAGGAGGAGATCGTCTACGACTTCGCGGAACTGGACGAACTCGCCCACGCCTACGCCATCACCGTGCACCGCTCCCAGGGCAGCGAGTACCCCGCCGTGGTCGTCCCCGTCACCACCAGCGCCTGGATGATGCTCCAGCGCAACCTCCTCTACACGGCCGTCACCAGGGCCAAGAGGCTGGTCGTCCTGGTGGGGTCCCGCCGGGCCCTGGCCCAGGCGGTCCGCAACGCCTCCTCCGGCCACCGGCACACAGCCCTGGCACACCGGCTCCGGGCGGCCCCGGCGGGCGCCTGAACGCGGGCTCCCCACCGCCCCGGCCCGAGGGGCGGAGCCGCCGCCCTGCGCGCCGCCGGGCCTTACTAGGCTGGCGGGCGTGGAACACGTGGAGCAGCAGACCCTGGTCGTGGTGGGCGCGGTCGTCATCCGGGACGGCCTGGCGCTGGCCGCCCAGCGGGCCGACCCCCCGGCCCTGCGGGGGAGGTGGGAGTTCCCCGGCGGCAAGGTCGACCCGGGGGAGACCCCGGCCGACGCGGTGGTCCGCGAGTGCCGGGAGGAACTCGGTGTGACCGTCCGGCCCCTCCACAGGATCGGTGAGGACGCGCCCTTCCCCGCTCCCGGCCCCTCCCGGCCGAGGCCCGCCGTGCTCCGGCTCTGGCGCGTCGAACTGGTCGCCGGCGAGCCCGAGGCGCTGGAACACCTCTCCCTGCGCTGGCTCACCGCCTCCGACCTGCGCACCGTCCCGTGGCTGCCCGCGGACGTCCCCTTCCTCGACCTGATCGCACCCCTGCTCGCACCGGGGACAGCCGTCCACCCGTAGGCTGTACCCACCGGTCCGTCCGCGACCGGGGCCCGTGCCCGGCCTCCGCCGGCGCCCGGGACACGCCCCGGCGGACGCCGGAGAGCACCACCCCGGTACCGCCCTCGCCCGGTCGAGCGGTCGGCGCCGGGAGGGAAACGGGCTCGGGGAAGAACCGGGCGTCCCACCGCGTCGAAGACTCGGACCCGCGGCGACGCACTCGGAACCTCCGCGGACCGACCCCGTGCCACCGTTCCCGGACCGGTACGGCCGTCCGTGAGGTGAACGCGGGGTGGCCGGCGCCGGCGCCGGGCGGTCGGGGGTGACCGGGGTGACCCGCACGTTTCCCAACCAGACCACTATGACCGCATAAACTGGCAACGGGCCGTGGCAATCTGCGGTCTCTTCCCAGTACCAGGAGATCGAGACTTTCCCATGTCCAGCGCTACGCCCGTCGAGGGCTCCGCACGCCGCAGCGACCTCCGCAACGTCGCGATCGTGGCCCACGTGGACCACGGCAAGACGACCCTCGTTGACGCCATGCTCTGGCAGTCCGGTGTGTTCCGTGAGAACCAGGACGTCGACGACCGGGTGATGGACTCCAACGACTTGGAGCGCGAGAAGGGCATCACCATTCTCGCGAAGAACACGGCCGTCCACTACACCACGCCCGAGGGCGAGGACGTGGTCATCAACATCATCGACACCCCCGGCCACGCCGACTTCGGCGGCGAGGTCGAGCGCGGCCTGTCCATGGTCGACGGCGTCGTCCTGCTCGTGGACGCGAGCGAGGGTCCGCTCCCGCAGACCCGCTTCGTGCTCCGCAAGGCCCTCCAGGCCAAGCTCCCCGTCATCCTCGTCATCAACAAGGTCGACCGGCCCGACAGCCGGATCGCCGAGGTCGTGGACGACACCTACGAGCTGTTCATGGACCTGGACGCCGACGAGTCGCAGATCGAGTTCCCGATCGTCTACACCTGCGCCCGCGACGGCAAGGCCTCCCTGGAGCGTCCCGAGAACGGCACCGTGCCGGAGAACGACAACCTCGTTCCGCTCTTCAGCACCATCCTGGAGACCATCCCGGCCCCGGAGTACATCCCGGACGCACCCCTCCAGGCCCACGTCACCAACCTGGACGCCTCCCCCTTCCTGGGCCGCCTCGCGCTCGTCCGGGTGCAGCAGGGCGAGCTCCGCAAGGGCCAGCAGGTCGCGTGGATCCGCACCGACGGCAGCACCCAGCAGGTCAAGATCACCGAGCTGCTGATGACCGACGGGCTGGAGCGCAAGCCCGCCGAGAAGGCTGGGCCCGGCGACATCGCGGCCATCGCCGGCATCGAGAACATCATGATCGGCGAGACCCTCGCCGACCTGGAGAACCCGGTCCCGCTCCCCCTGATCACGGTGGACGAGCCGGCCATCTCCATGACCATCGGCACCAACACCTCGCCGCTCGTCGGCAAGGTCAAGGGCTCCAAGGTCACCGCCCGCCTGGTCAAGGACCGCCTGGAGAAGGAGCTCGTCGGCAACGTCTCCCTGCGCATCCTGCCCACCGAGCGGCCCGACACCTGGGAGGTGCAGGGCCGCGGCGAGCTGGCCCTGGCCATCCTGGTCGAGCAGATGCGCCGCGAGGGCTACGAGCTGACCGTCGGCAAGCCGCAGGTGGTCACCAAGGTCATCGACGGCAAGGTCCACGAGCCCGTCGAGCGCCTCACGGTGGACGCCCCCGAGGAGTACATGGGCGCCATCACCCAGCTGCTCAGCGTCCGCAAGGGCCGCATGGAGAACATGGTCAACCACGGCACCGGCTGGGTGCGCATGGACTGGCTGGTCCCCTCCCGCGGCCTCATCGGCTTCCGCACCGAGTTCCTCACCGAGACCCGGGGCACCGGTATCGCCCACCACGTCTTCGAGAAGGTCGAGCCGTGGTTCGGTGAGCTGCGCACCCGTCCCAACGGGTCCCTGGTGGCCGACCGGGCGGGCGTCGCGGTGCCGTTCGCGATGTTCAACCTCCAGGAGCGCGGCACGCTGTTCGTCGAGCCCACCACCGAGGTGTACGAGGGCATGATCGTCGGCGAGAACTCGCGCTCCGACGACATGGACGTCAACATCACCAAGGAGAAGAAGCTCACCAACATGCGCTCGGCCACCGGCGACGAGCTGGTGCGCCTGGTGCCGCCGCGCAAGCTGTCCCTGGAGCAGGCCCTGGAGTTCTGCCGCGAGGACGAGTGCGTCGAGGTCACCCCCGAGCACGTGCGCATCCGCAAGGTCGTCCTCGACCAGAAGGAGCGCGGCCGGACCGCGGCCAACAAGAAGCGCCAGCAGCAGTCCTCGTAGGGCGTACGGGGTCGCACACGGTGGGCGGGTCGCGGACGCGCCCCCCCCCCCCGGCGGTGTGCCGCC
>NZ_JBSHDN010000221.1:0-10146 GCF_053616335.1 Nocardiopsis sp. NPDC055824 | reverse complement strand
GGCCCCGGGACGGGCACGGCGCGGGCGCCCGGGTTCCTCAGGCGAGTGCCTCCTGGCTGTCCGCCCGGGCCCGGGGCTCGGCGGCGTGCCCGAGGGCGGTCAGCGCGGTGGTGACCATGAAGCGGGTGCCCACCCCGATCGCGCGCTCGTCCACGTCGAAGGTGCCCCGGTGCAGGTCCAGCATCGGCCCGTCCCAGTCCGGGGAGTGGGTGCCCAGGCGGGCGAGGGCTCCGGGGACGTTCTCCAGGTACCAGGCGAAGTCCTCGCCCCCCAGGCTCTGCGGCGTGGACGCCGCGGCGTCCGGGCCCAGGGCGAGGCCGACCGCCTCGCGCATGATGTCGACGCTGGTCGCCTCGTTGATGGTGGGGGGCACCCCCCGCCCGTAGGTCACCTCGGCCTCGGCCCCGTACGCGGAGGCCACGGACTCCACCAGGCCCTTGATGATGTCGGGGGCCGAGTGCCACGCCTCGTCGTCCAGGCAGCGCACGGTGCCCTCCGCGACGGCGTCGTCGGGGATGACGTTGGGCGCCGACCCGGCGCTGATGCGGCCCCACACGAGGCTGAAACCGGCCCGCGGGTCGATGCGCCGGGACAGCGCGGCGGGCAGCTCGGTTACGACCTTGCCCATGGCGTAGACCAGGTCGGACGTGAGGTGGGGGCGCGCCGTGTGCCCTCCCGGACCCGAGAGCCGCACCATGAGCTGGTCGCAGGCGGCGGTGATGCCGCCGGTGCGCAGGCCGACCCGGCCGACGGTCAGGCGCGGATCGCAGTGCAGGGCGAAGATCCGGTCGACGCCCTCCATCGCCCCGGCGTTGACCACCTCGACCGCGCCGCCGGGGAGCTCCTCGGCGGGCTGGAAGACCAGCCTGACCCGCCCGGGCAGCGCGCCCGCGCGGTCCTGCTGGGCGAGGAAGACCCCCGTCGCCAGCAGGACCGTCGTGTGCACGTCGTGTCCGCAGGCGTGGGCCGCGCCGGGGACGGTGGAGCGGTAGGGGACGTCCTTCTCGTCGGCGATGGGCAGGGCGTCGATGTCGGCCCGCAGGGCCACGAGCGGCCCGGGGCCCGAGCCGATGTCGCAGACGAGCCCCGTGCCCTGGGGCAGCTCCCGGGGAGTGAGACCGACATCACGCAGCCGTTCGGCGATCCGACCGGTGGTGCGGTGCTCGGCGAAGGCGAGTTCGGGGTGCATGTGCAGGTCCCGGCGGAAGCCCGTGAAGTCCCGCTCACGGCGCGCCAGAAAAGCGGTCAACTGTTCCGGCAGGTCACGTCCCTGCATCCGAGGGTCCCCTCTTCATTCACGTCTTGCGTGCACCGGCTCAGCCCCCGACACCGACCTCCGCGTAAGTGGGACCGCCGTGCAGCTCGGCGGCGAGCATGTCCACGACGTCGTCGAGGGAACCGCCCCCGGCGATGACCGCGCGCTGCCGTTCGTAGGAGGCGCCCTTGTCCAGGGTCTCGGAGACCAGGTCCAGGTCCTCGGCGCAACCCAGGCGGGTCGCGACCGGCTTCAGCTCGCGGACCAGCTCATACAGGTCGTCACGGATCGGAACGGTGGTTCCGTGGGCGTCCGTGATGACACGAGCGTCGAGTCCGTAGCGGGTGGCACGCCACTTGTTGTCCTTCACGAGCCAGGACGGCGGGCTGGGCAGGCCGTACCCGCGGTCGAGCTGGCGATCGAACAACTCCACCAGGCTCTGAGAGAGCGCGGCGGCCATTCCCACCTCGCGCAGGGTGGGAATCCCGTCGAACATCCGGATCTCGATGGTGCCGAAATCCGGGTGAGGACGGATGTCCCACCACACTTCCTTGATAGAGGCGATGGTACCCGCCCTGAGAAGCGTTTCGAGGTATTCCTCGAAAGCCGTCCAGTGCGGCAGGTTCGGAGGCGGCCCGGAAGTGGGGAGCGCCCCGAAGACAACGGACCGCGCGGAGGCCAGACCGGTGTCGTGACCACCCCAAAATGGGCTAGAAGCACTCAAAGCAAGAAAATGAGGTAGATACTTCGCAAGCGCATTCACCATGGGTATGGCCTTCTCCTGGCTGCGCACACCCACGTGAACGTGGACGCCGCAGGTGAGAATGCGCCGGGCCAGCCACTGCATCTGCTCGACGAGTTCGCCGTACCTTTTCCCGGGACTGAGCTCCTGGTCCCGCCAGTCGTCGATGGGATGGGTCCCCGAGCAGGTCAGCGTGGTTCCCCAGGGGGTGAGGACCTCCCGCATCCGGTCGATGTTGCGGCCGAGGTCGCTCTTGGCCTCCTCGACCGTCTCGCAGATGCCGGTCACGACCTCCACCTGCGACTGCATGAGTTCGTGCCGCAGCGGGGGCGAGGCGGCGTCGGAACTGAGCTCGGGGAGCTCGGAGAGGAGTTTCGGCGCCTCCTGCCGCAGGTGCCGGCTGCGCCGGTCCACGAGCTGGAGTTCCCACTCCACCCCGAGCGTCGCGCGTTCGGATGACGTGAATGCGATGCCCATCTGCCCTCCGAGGGGGGTTCGCCGGCCTTCCTGGCCGACGCACGTTCGCGCCCCGGCGAACCGGTCAACCGGGACAGGGGAGGACTACCCTCCGCACACCACCCGCATACGGGACAAGAGTCTCGCAATAACGCGGATTCCCGGGAGGTCCGCTCGCCTCAGGCACCGCCCCCGCGACGGTTGCGCAGGGCCCACGCGGCGGTGCCTGCGGCGCCCGCCGCGCCGATCAGGGACAACGCCCCGGCGACGGCCCGCTGCGCCCGCCGGCGGGCGGCCGGCTTCCTCTCCGGGACCCGCAGGACCGGCGCGGGCCGCGTCCAGTCCATCCCGTTCTCCTCGGGCATGGGCAGGGTCCCCGTGTAGGGGGGAGGCATCGGCAGCCACGTCGCGGTCCACGCGGCGCTGAACATGACCAGGCGCATCACCAGGTTGATCCACACCAGGAGCCCCACCAGGACGGCGAAGGAGGCGTAGACGGGGTTGCCGAGCGTCCCCGAGAGCAGCAGAGCGGCGGCGGCCTTGAGGACCTCGAACCCGGCCGCGCCCAGCAGTGCCCCCCGCCACATCATCCGCGTGGGCCGCCCGCTGCCGGACAGGAGCGAGAAGGCCAGCACGAAGATCCCCATGTTGACCGCGACGGCGATGGCGAGGGCCAGGACGCGCAGCGTCAGGGAGGCCAGGAGGGAGCCGTCCAGGCCCACCAGCGCCAGCAGCCAGTGGGTGGCGGCCTGCGCGACGCTCGTGAACGCCACCGCGAACAGCAGCGCCGCGCCCAGGCCCAGCATGACCAGGATGTCGCCCGCCTTGCGCAGCAGGAAGTTCGGGCCCTCCTTGATGTTCTTCAACCAGATCGAGTGGAGCGCCTCGCGGAGCGCCGACACCGAGTTCAGGCCCGCGTACAGCAGGCCCAGCGTGCCGATGACGCTCGCGCCCACGCGCGCGTTCGCGATCTGCTCGACGGGCAGCTGGTCGGAGAGGCCGGGCAGCACCTCGTCCAGGGCCGTCTGGAGGTAGTCGCCCACCTCGACCTGCATCGACGCCAGGAAGCCCACCGCGGCGAAGGCCAGCGCCAGCAGGGGGAAGAACGACAGGAAGGCGAAATAGGTGACCGCCCCGGCCAGCTGGCTGCCGTTGCGGTCGGCGTAGCGCTCGTAGGCGCGCACGAGGTGGTCCGCCGCCGGCCTCCGGCGCCGCAGTTCCCAGTAGGCGTCCATCGCGAGGTTCCGGTAGTGCCGCGCCGCGTCCGCGGCCCGGTCCCGCCCTGAGGCCAAGGTCCCTCCCCCACACCCGTCCGCCGGTGGACCGCAACCCTAGCGGCGCCGCACCGGGTCCGTGAAGCCTCCGCGCCGCCCCGGGCACTCCACCGCCTTGGGCAGACTGGGGGCAGCAGGCCGACGGGGAGAGGGGACAGCGGTGGGGGGCGCGGGGGCGCGGTTGCGCGCGGTGCTGGGTGTGCGGTCGGCGGGGCCACAGGGGGCGTGGCCCGCGGAGGCGCCGGACGCCGACGCCCTGGCGGAGGGTTTCCGCGCGCGGTTCGGCGAGGCGCCCGCGGGCGTCTGGCACGCGCCCGGGCGGCTGGCCGTCATGGGCGAGCACACGGCCGCCGGCGGCGGCGTCGGCCTCTACACCGCGCTGCCCTGGGGGGTGACGGCGGCGGTCGGCCCGGCGCCGGGCCCGGAGGTGCGCGTGGCGACGCTCAGCGGCCCCCTGAGGGCGAGGGAGACCGCCGCCCGGGCCGTGTCCGACGCGGTGGCCTCCGCGCGCCGGGCAGGCGGGCTGGACGCCTCCACGGGCCTGCGGGTGCTCCTCGGCGCGGACCTGCCCGAGCACGCCTCCCTGGGGTACGCGGGCGCCGTGGGCGCGGCGGTGTCGCTCGCCCTCGCCGACCTCGGGGGCGGCCCTCCCCCGGAGGGCGCCACCGTCGACCAGCGGGTGGCCCTGGCCGCGCGGCCGGGGTGCGCGGTACGCGTCAACCTCAGGAGCATGCGCACGACCGTCCTGCCCTTCGACCTCGCCGGCGAGGGGATGCGCCTGGTCGTCGTGGACACCGGGGCCCTGCCCAGGCGCGACCTCCGGGCCGTCCGCTCCGCGGAGCTGGAGCGGGCCCAGCGCACGCTCGGCCCGCTCCGCTCGGTCCAGGACCTGCCCGGGGCGCTGCGCAGCCTGCCGGAGCCCGCTCTGCGCAACCGGGTGGAGTACGCCGTCACGGAGGTGCACCGGCTCAACGCGGCCGTCGGGCTGCTGCGCGCGGGGAGGTTCGGGGAGACGGGGCCGATCCTGTCGGCCTCCCACCTGTCACTGCGCCGTTTCGGGCTCCCGACGCCCCAGGTGGACCTGGCCGCCGAGACCGCGTCCCGGGCCGGGGCCCGCGGCGTGCGGATGTCGGGGTGGGCCGGGACCGCCCTCGCCCTGGTGGCCGAGGAGCGGGTGGAAGGCGTCGCCACCGCTCTGGCCGGGGAGTTCGCCGCGAACGGCTGGGTGCCTCCGCGCGTGCGCGCCTCCCTCCCCTCGGCCGGGGCGCACCGGCTGCGGTGAGGGCCGCTTTCGTCCCCTAGGGGTGCCCCGGTCCCGGTTCAGGGACATCCGTGTGAACCCGGCTACCCTTTCTGCGATCAGACAGGGTGGAAGCGGCGACGGAGCGCTCCACGGCGCGGAGCAGATAGGCGATTCGATGGCTGACCGACGTAACCGGGGTGACGCCGGCTCGACCGGCGAACACGACCGGCAGGGCGTGTTCAGGCGCGGCGGAACCCCGGGCGGCGCGGACGAGTTCGAGAAGCTCTACCGGTCGCGCGAGTCCGAGCAGAGGGCGGTCGGCGGGACCCGGCGGCTCCCCTCCGCCGACGAGGTTCCCCCGATCCGCCCCGAGCGGCCCAGGCGGCCCGAGCGGCCCAGGCGCCGCACCCACCACGCCGGCCGCGAGTACGACGGCACCGGGACCAAGCGGCGGGCGCGCGAGACGCGGCAGCGGCGGCTCCGGAACACCGTCGTGACCGTCCTCGTGGTCCTGCTCGTGATCCTCGTGGTGCCCCCCGCGGCGCTCTACTTCTGGGCGGACTCCCGGCTGGCCCGGGTGGAGGCCCTGACCGACTACGAGGGCCGCCCGGACCGCCAGCCAGGCACCACGTTCATGATCGTGGGCTCGGACAGCCGCGAGGGGATGGACGAGGAGCAGATGCGGGAGCTGGCCACCGGCAGCGCCGAGGGCCGCCGCACCGACACGATCATGGTCCTGTACATCCCCGACGAGGGCGAGCCGACCATCGTCAGCGTCCCCCGCGACTCCTACGTGCCGATGGCCGTCCCCGGCTACGCCGACAACAAGATCAACACCGCCTTCGCCGACACCGTCTGCGGCACGGACGAGGCCGGCGAGGAGGTCTGCGGCGGCCCGGCCCCCCTCGTGGAGTCCTTCGAGCGCGCCTCCGGCGTGCGGATCGACCACTACGCCGAGATCGGCATGGGCGGCTTCGTCGACATCGTGGACGCCGTCGGCGGCGTGGAGCTGTGCCCCGAGGACGCCATGGCCGACCCCAAGGCCGGGCTGGACATCGAGGCGGGCTGCCAGACGATGGACGGCGGCACCGCGCTGGGCTACGTGCGCACCCGCGCCACCCCCCGCGCCGACCTGGACCGGATCGCCCGCCAGCGGGAGTTCTTCTCCGCGCTGGTCGCGGAGGCGAGCGCCCCGTCTACGCTGTTCAACCCGTTCCAGTCGCTCCCGCTGGTGACGGCGGGCACGGACACGTTCATGGTGGACGAGGGCGACCGCCTGCGGCACCTGGGCACCATGCTGCTGGCGATGCGGGGCGGTACCCAGACCACGGCGATCCCGGTGGGCAGCACCCCCACCCTCGACCAGGTGGGCTCGGTGGTGGTCTGGGACGAGGTCCGCTCGGAGGAGATGTTCTCCGCCATGCGCGAGGGCGAGCCGATCCCCGAGAGCGCGTTCGAGGACTGAGGGCCCCGGAGGGGCGGACCGCGGGCCCGGGGCCGGCGGCGCACCGCTCCCGACGGGCCGTCCGGGGAAAGGCGAAGGGCCCGCTGCCGAAGCAGCGGGCCCTTCTTCGTGACGTTCCGTACTGTGCGCGCCTACCCCCCAGCGGGCGCACGGCCGGCACGTCGGTTCGTGGTGCCGAGCGGGCTCTCACCCGCTCTGGCCTGCCGGTTCTCACCGGCGTGTCTCCACAATAGGTCAAAGTTCGCGTAAGGGGCGAATCCAGTTCACGTGTCCTACGTCGCACCGCCACGCCACCCCGCTGATCCGGCACCGCCATCCTCCCACCAGGAGGACCCGCGTGTACGCCGAACACGGGAAACACACCGGGAAACTTCCGCCGGTTTCCTTCCGCAAACCCCCGCGAACACCGCTTTCCCGACGCCTCGGACCCGACCGCGGGCCCGGGACACGGCAACGCCCGGGCGCCCCCGCGGTGGGGACGCCCGGGCGTGGCCAAGGTCTCACCCGGACCCGGCCGCGGACCGCCGACTCATGGCGGCCCGTGACCCGTCCGGACCACGGCCTCCCGGACACGGGTTCCGGGGGCGCGCGGACTAGGCGAGGCGCTTGGCCAGGTTCTCGTCCAGGGCGGCGAGGAACTGCTCGGTGGTCAGCCACTCCTGGTCGGAGCCGACCAGCAGCGCGAGGTCCTTGGTCATCTGGCCGCCCTCGACCGTCTTGATGACGACGTCCTCGAGGGTGTTGGCGAACTCCAGGACCTTCGGGGAGTTGTCCAGCTTGCCCCGGTGCTCCAGACCGCGGGTCCACGCGAAGATGGAGGCGATCGGGTTGGTCGAGGTGGGCTTGCCCTGCTGGTGCTGCCGGTAGTGGCGGGTCACCGTGCCGTGGGCGGCCTCGGCCTCGACGGTGCGGCCGTCGGCGGTGCGCAGGACCGAGGTCATCAGGCCGAGCGAGCCGAAGCCCTGCGCGACGGTGTCCGACTGGACGTCGCCGTCGTAGTTCTTGGTGGCCCAGACGTAACCGCCCTCCCACTTGAGCGCGGAGGCGACCATGTCGTCGATGAGGCGGTGCTCGTAGGTGAGGCCCGCCGCGTCGAACCGCTCCTTGAACTCGGAGTCGAAGATCTCCTGGAACACGTCCTTGAACATGCCGTCGTACGACTTGAGGATCGTGTTCTTGGTGGACATGTAGACCGGGTAGTCGCGGTCCAGGCCGTAGTTCAGGCTGGCGCGCGCGAAGTCCTCGATCGACTTGCGGAAGTTGTACATCCCCATCGCGACGCCGCCGCCCTCGGGGAAGTTGGCGATGTCGAACTCGACCGGCTGGCTGCCGTCGGCCGGGGTGTAGGTCATGGTGACCGTGCCGGGGCCGGGCACCTTGAAGTCGGTGGCCTTGTACTGGTCGCCGTGGGCGTGGCGGCCGATGATGATCGGCTTGGTCCACCCGGGCACCAGGCGCGGCACGTTCTCGCAGATGATGGGCTCGCGGAAGACGACGCCGCCGAGGATGTTGCGGATGGTGCCGTTGGGCGACCGCCACATCTTCTTCAGGCCGAACTCCTCGACCCGGGCCTCGTCCGGGGTGATGGTGGCGCACTTGACGCCGACGCCGTACTCCTTGATGGCGTTGGCCGCGTCGACGGTGATCTGGTCGTCGGTGCGGTCGCGCTCCTCGATGCCCAGGTCGTAGTACTTCAGGTCGACGTCGAGGTAGGGCAGGATCAGCCGGTCCTTGATGAAGGACCAGATGATCCGCGTCATCTCGTCGCCGTCGAGCTCGACTACGGGGTTTTCGACCTTGATCTTGGCCATGGCTGTGTGGCTGTCCCTTCAGTCTTCGCCACCGCCTCGTGCTGCGGAGGCGGCTTCCGGCCCGTGGCCGGAGCCGGTCCGCTCGCGCGGCGATCCCCTGATCCCGCCCGGCGTCCGTGCCTGCCGGGGATGCGGTGGCTTGTCGGTGTCGCAGTATCTCGACGTCAAGCTTATTAGACGCCTAGGAGGAGAGTTGCGGCGCCACCCACGCCAGCACGATCAGCAGGACCGCGAGGCCGACGAGGGTGAGCAGGTCGATCCAGCGGCGGCGGACCGCGAGCATGCCGATCCAGTCCTTGGGCAGGAACAGCCGGAAGGCCGCCGCCAGCAGCAGAGCGCCCGCGATGATCGCCGGCCCGCGCTTGAAGTAGGCCGCGGCCACGACCACGATCCCGGCCGCCAGGGCCGACATGACGAGCATGTACGGGACCTGGGAGAGCCAGTACGGCACCGCCGGCCCGGCCTGCCCGCCGTCCCCGGCGGCGGGGAGGGCTCCGGCGTCCGCCGCGGGGGCGGGGGCGCCGCCGGGCTCCCGGGGTCCCCCGTCCGGGGGCGTGTCCGCCGCGTCCGCGGCGCCCCCCTCGGGGCCCTCCGCGGAGTCCCGTGCCCCGTCCGGGCCGGCCCCCCGGGGATCCTCGTCCCGGGTCCCGCCCGTGTCCGCCACGTCCGTCCGCTCCACGTGTCCTGCCCGGCTCTTCGGTCCCACCCTGTCCACCGCGTCCCGACCCGTTCGCTTCCGAGGTTGCCTGGCCGCCGCGCGGCTCCGTTCACGGTCCTCCCCGGAACTGGCACAGACCGGCCACCCGCCGAGGCGGCGGTGTCCGAAACCGAACCGCCCCGGGAACGGCTCACGTTCCTGGTGGCTCCGGCGGCACTGTGCCCGAAACACTCCGGTCCGTCCGGAGAAGACTCCGCCCATTGTAGTGATCCGCGTCGCGGTCTCCTCAGGGCTCACGGAAACGGCCCGGCTCTGCGCGCTCGCTTCTCCTGTCCGTTTCCCGCGTCCGGTTCGGCCACAGCACCGTAATTCCGCGTCTTATCCGTCTAACTCCGGAGTAAGCGCGTAGAACGCGTGGCTGCCGGGTAACCCAGCTGGAGATGAGTGCACCGGTGAGCGAGGACCACCCCCATGAAGCCCACTCGACACGTCGACCGAACCCCCGTCCCTCGGCAGCCACCCCTCCCCCACCGTCGCCCGCACCCCCACCGGCAGCGTCACCCCAGCCCGGGAGGAGTCACCGTGGACGGTCCCTACCTCCGGGTCGAAGAGACCGGGGACATCCGTCAGCTCACCGGCGAGGTCACCACGGTCGGCCGCGGTGAGGGCGCCGACATCCGGTTGAACGATCCGAGCGTCTCGCAGCTGCACGCCGAACTGGTCCGCCGCGGACCCTACGTCTACGTGGTCGACCTGGGGCTGTCGCGCAACGGCACCCGCGTCAACGGCCGGCCCATCGCCCGCCGCGTCCTCGACGAGGGGGACGTGGTGAGCTTCGGCACCGCGCGCTGCCGGATCGGAGGCCTGCCCCGCGAGCAGATCAGCCCCGACCTCGAGCTCCGCAGGGGCGCGGCCCCGGAGCTCACCCGGCGGGAGCTGGACGTGCTCACCGCGCTGTGCCGGCCCGCCCTCTCCGAGGAGGCCTTCGTCGCCCCGGCGACCGCGCGCGACATCGCCGAGGCCCTGGTCGTGACCGAGGCGGCCGTCAAACAGCACCTGCTGCGCCTCTACCAGAAATTCCGCATCCCCGAGGGGCAGAACCGCAGGACCCGGCTGGCCAACGAGGTCGTGGCCCTGGGCCTGGTCAGACCGATGCCCGTGAGCGGTTCGGCCCGCCGGGCGAGCTGACCCGGGCCGCCCGGCGCCCGGGAGCACGGGGGCGGCCCCGGGTCCCCCCGCGGC
>NZ_JBSHDN010000220.1:0-10255 GCF_053616335.1 Nocardiopsis sp. NPDC055824 | reverse complement strand
TCCGACCCCGGACGCTCACCCTCCGACCGCACACGCTTGTAGTGGTTGTACACCGCCACCGACAAGGCCTTCTTCGCCTGGTCCTGACCGATCACGTACGAGTCCAGGAACTCGTAGATCTCCCGCGGCTTCGGCAACGAGTCCCACGGGGTGTCGGCGTGGAGGACGGTGTCCTCCTCCTCCATGATCTCGTTGCACAGGCCGACGCACTCGTCGCAGATGCAGATGTGGCCGGGCCCCGCGATGAGTCTGCGGACCTGGCTCTGGTCCTTGCCGCAGAACGAGCACTTGAGAAGGGGTGCGCTGGCGCCGGTGCGTGTCACTAGAAACGTTCTCCTCACGCGGGCCGTGCCCGGGTGGATCGGCGGGGAGTCCCCCCTGAGCCAGATGACCGCAGCATCCGGATTCTCACGGTAACCCCTGCTGGTACAGGTCGCAAAGCCGCGCCCGCCGCCCGAGGGGGAGGGCCCGACCGGCGGGCGCCCCCGTCCCCCGGCCGGTCCCCCGCAGCGGTCGGCGCGACGGGGACACGACCGGCGGCGCGCCGCGGAGGGCGGGGGAGGGTGCGCCCCGGTGCTGCCGAGCGTACCCCCGGCCGCGCCCCGTACCCGTCCTCCACAACCCCGCCTTGGTCAACCAGGATTGGCTTTACCCGCGGGCCGACTGAGGTCGACTCCTGGGGCGCCGCCCGCGCGTACCGGCGGAGGGCCGGACGGCGGGCCCTGGCACGCCTCCGCCAGGCCGGACCGCCACCGGTCCGGCGCGCCACGGCGTCAGGTCACCTCCGGGACCTGTCGCCTCCGCGGGCACGGGCGAAGGAGCCGGCGGCGTGGCCGGCGCCGCGGTCGTCGGAGCGTGCCACCACACGGCCGCCCACCACGCGGACCGCGGTCTCGGTGGTGTCCTCCACCGAGGCGACCCCGGCCGCCGCGGCGATCGCGCCGGCGTCGTCGAACACCACACGCAGACGGGGCCAGGCCTCCTCGGGGAAGGCCTGGCGCAGGCACCCGCACAGGTCGGCGACGGCGAGCCTGGCCAGGGGCGCCAGCTCGGCGGGATCGGCGGTGACCACCACGGCCGTGACCGCCGCGTCGCCGGGGGCCGCGCGCAGCGCCTCCTCGACGGCTCCGAGCCGGTGCAGCCCCAGGACGGCCACCACGCCGTCGTCGGCGAGGGAGACGGTCCGGCGCCGGACGGCGTCGAACCCCTCCGGAGGCGCCCAGCCCTCGTCCACGGGGGTGGCGGGCGGGATGTGCGCGACGTGGGGGAGCGGCCAGACGTCGTCCGGGTTCAGGCCGGCGAGCCGCTCACAGGCGCGGACGACGTTGAACGGGTCGACGAAACCGGGGGCGGCGGCGGCCGTCTGCCCGGCGCCGTAGAGGGTCGTGAGCACGGTCTCGGCGACGCGCACCCGGCGTCCCCCGGGCTCCGCCGGCGGTTCCAGGGCCTCCAGGGACAGGCCGAGCAGGACCGCGTCCAGCCGCATCAGCTGGGCGAACGCGCGCCGGGTCGGCTCGTCGGACAGGATCTCGGGGGTGAGCCCGGCCGCGGTCCGCAGGGACTCGTCGGAGTCGGAGAGGGGGAACCTGGAGACCCAGGCGCGGGCGAGCGCGCCCAGGGCCGTGGCGGCCGTGGTCCCGGGCCCGGTCCGGGGCGTCGGCGAGGCACGCTCGGCGGTCTCGGCCAGGACCGAGAAGTACAGGGCCCGTTTGCCGGGGAAGTTGGAGTAGACCGCCCCCCTGGTGAGTTCGGCGCGGTCGGCGATGCGGTCGACCTTGGCGTCGCGGAACCCGTGTTCGGCGAACTCGTCCCTCGCGGCGGCCAGTACACGTGCGCGGTTGCGGGCCTGCTGTTCCGCCCTGTTGAGCCGGGCCATCGTTCTCCTCGCTTCGGCGTCACCCCATCCTACGTCGAGATGCCCCCGACACTCGGATACCAACGACACCCGCATGTCAGGGACATCCGAGCGGGGAGGGGCGTACGCACCGGGGGCGGCGCCCGCGCGGCCCCTCACCCTCACCGGCGCCTCCCCGGGGGGAGGGCGCGGCCGACCGGTCACGGAGCCCTCCCACGGGGCGGTGGGGCGCCCCGGCGGGAGCGGCGACGCGAAGTGTGCAGCGGACCATGGCGCGGGATTCAGCCCGCGTACCCCGCACGGTCACGGGAACGGGGCAGCATGGCCGACCACCGGCCGGGCCGCGCCCGCCGGGACCGCTCCCTCCCCTCCCGCGAAAGCGAGCACCGTTCCCGTGTCCCCACTCGCCTCCCGCGCCGGGACCGGGGCCGGGACCGCCCCGCGCACCGGCGGCGCCGACGACGGCGGCCACCGCCCCGAGATCGACGGGCTGCGGGCCGTCGCCGTGCTGCTGGTCGCCGTCTACCACATCTGGCTGGGCCGGGTCTCCGGCGGCGTCGACGTCTTCCTGATGCTCAGCGGGTTCCTCGTCACGGGGTCCCTGCTGCGGGCGGCCGACCGCGGCGGGATCCGGTTCGGGGCCTTCCTCGGACGGCTGGCCGCCCGGCTGCTGCCCACGGCGGCCCTGGTCATCGCGGCCGTGCTGCTGTGCACACGGTTCCTGCTGCCCGAGCCCCGCTGGCGGGACGTCCTGGGCGAGGCGTTCGCCTCCGCGTTCCACCACCTCAACTGGTCCCTGGCCCTGGACTCGGTGGACTACCTGTCGCGGGGCGACGGGACCAGCCCCCTCCAGCACTTCTGGTCCCTGTCCGTCCAGGGGCAGTTCTACGTGCTGTGGCCGCTGCTCGTCGCCGCGGCGGTGTGGGCGGCGGGGCGCGCCGGGCGCGGTCCGCGCGCGGGCGCCCTCGTCGGGCTGGCCTCCGTGTTCGCGCTCTCCCTGGCCTACTCGGTGTACGCCACCCGCGCCGACCAGCCCTGGGCCTACTTCGACACCGGGGCGCGGCTGTGGGAGTTCGCCCTCGGCGGCCTCCTCGCCCTGGCGCTCCCCCACCTGCGCCTGTCCCTGGCGGTGCGGGTCGTGCTGGGGTGGGCCGGGCTGGCGGCGCTGGTCCTGTGCGGCGTCCTGCTCCAGGTGTCCACGGTCTTCCCCGGCCTCGCTGCCCTGTGGCCGACGCTGGCCGCCGCGGCGGTCGTGGCGGCGGGCGCGACCGGCGCCGGGCCGGGCGCCGACCGGCTGCTGACCCTCCGCCCCGTGCGCTACCTCGGTTCGGTGTCGTACGCGCTGTACCTGTGGCACTGGCCGCTGCTGGTGTTCTACCTGGCCGCCACCGACCGCACCCTGGCGAGCCCGGTGGGCGGGGCGGCGGTGCTGGCCGCGTCGCTGGTGCTGGCCGCGGCGACCACCCCGGTCGCCGACCGGCTGGCCGCGCTCGGAAGGCGGCCGGGCGCCCCCGGCTCCGCGGCGGCCCCCCGCCGGGGCGGGGCCGCGCGGGCCGCCCTGCGGGGGCCGGCTCTGCGCGGAGCGGCGGTGGGCCTGGCCTGCCTGCTCCCGGTGCTGCTCGCGGCCGGGGCCTGGTCGGCCCGGCTGGACGCCGACCAGCGCCGGTGGGAGGAGCTGTTGGCGGACGGCCGCAGCTACCCCGGCGCGGCGGTGCTGGCGGACGGGGGAGGCGCCGGCCGGGCCGCGGACCTCCCGGTCTACCCGAGCCCCGCGTCGGCCTCCGAGGACGTGCCCGCCACCTACGGGGACGGCTGCAACCAGACCATCGCGGACGCCGAGGTCATCACCTGCGTCTACGGCTCGGAGTCCCCGGAGCGCACGGTGGCGCTGGTCGGCGGCTCCCACGCCGCGCACTGGTTCCCGGCGCTGGAGCGGGTGGCGCTCGACCACGACTGGCGGCTGGTCAACATCGTCAAGGGCTCGTGCCTGTTCACCGACGCCCCGCAGACCTACAAGGGAGCCCCCTACACCTCCTGCGCGGAGTGGAACCGCGGCGTGATGGCCGAACTCGCCGCGCTGGAGCCCGACGCGGTGTTCACCACCGGCACCACGACCAGCCTGGACGCCTCCGCCGGGTTCGGGGAGGAGCAGGTCGTGGACGGCTACGTGGAGCGGTGGAGGGAGCTGGAGGAGCTGGGCGTGGAGGTGGTCGCCGTGCGGGACACCCCCCGGTTCGGCTTCGACGTCCCCGAGTGCCTCGCCTCGTCCACGCCGGAGGAGTGCTCGGTGGAGCCGGGGACGTCGATGGCCGCGACCTCGCCCCTGGAGGGGGTGCGGCTCCCGGACAACGTGACCGTGCTCGACCTCAACGACCTGATCTGCGAACCCGCGGTGTGCCGTCCGGTCGTCGGCAACGTGCTCGTGTACTGGGACGGCAGCCACATCGGCGCGACGTTCATGCGCACCCTCGCACCGGCGCTGGACGAGCGCCTCACCGCGGCGACCGGCTGGTAGGCCCTGCGGCGGCGCCCCGCCGGAGGGCCCGGGTCCGCGCGGGGGCCGGGGCGCTACGTCGCCCGGGAGCGCTCCCCGGGTGCGCCGTCCGCGGGCCCGGGGCCGGGCGCACCGCCCTCCCCCTCCGCCGGAGCGGCTCCGTGCCCGGCGCCGATGAGGTGGAGCAGATCGTGCACGGTGCGGTCGGTGAGCGTGTAGCGCACCGTGCGCCCCTCCCGCTCGTCGCGCACCCAGCCCTGGAGCCTCAGGGTCCGCAGCGCCTGGGAGGCGGTGGCGTCGCTGATCCCGGCCGCGGCGGCGAGCTCCCCCACCGAGGCCGTCCCGGGGCCGGCCTGGTGCATCGCGGTCAGCAGCCGCAGGCGGGTCGGGTCGCCGAGCAGGCGGAACCGGTCCGCCCAGGCGCCGATGTCGAGCTGGGAGTTCGGGTCGAGCCGATCACCGGAAGAAGTCATCGGGGCCATCATCGCAGAGCCGGGGCACTGGTGACGATCGTCTCCACGCCCGCGTTCCGGCCCCGCATCGCCGTGGTGACAGGGGAAGGAGGATCCCGGGGCGGTCCGGTGCGCCCGGTCCGGGCGCCGCGCGCGAAATCGGGACCTTATCATCTGATCAGATGGTCAGATATTGGCCGTCGTTCGTGAGAACCGCCCCACAGGAAGCTCTGAATGACACGACCCGTCCCCACACGCACCCTCCTCACCGGCACCGCACTCGTCGCCGCGCTCGCACTCACCTCCTGCGCGGGACCGCCGGCGGCCGGACCGTCCGGCTCCCCCACCCGCATCGTCCTCGCCGACGCCCAGCCCCTGGGCGGCTACGACCCCGTCGACGGATACGGCGAACTCGGCGTCTCCCCGGTCTTCGAGGGCCTGCTGCGGCCCGAGTCCACCGGGGACGACCGGCTGCCCGACCTCGTACCGGCCCTCGCCGCCGCCCCTCCCGAACCCAACGGGGACTCCACGCTCTGGGACGTGGAGCTGCGCACCGACGTCGTCTTCTCCGACGGGTCCGCCCTCGACGCGGACGACGTCGTGGCGACCTACTCCGCCGTGCTCGACCCCGCCACGGCCTCCGAGATCGCCGCCTCCTACTCGATGATCGAGTCGGTCACCGCGACCGGCGACCACAGCGTGCGCTTCACCCTGCACCACCCCTACTACGCCTTCCCCGCGCGGATGTCGCTGGGCATCACGCCCGAGGAGGAGATCACCCCCGGCCCGGCCGCGGACTCCGGGCGCAACCGCCGCCCCGTCGGAACGGGACCCTACGTCCTGGCCGAACTCGACGCCGAACAGGCCGTGTTCGAGGCCAACCCGCACTACCACGGCACCGCGCCGCAGGTCACCGAACTGGTCACCCTGTACCTCCCCGACGACAACACCCGCGCCCAGCGGATGCGCGCGGGGGGCGTCGACGGCACCGTGCTGCCCCCGACCGCGGCCGCGACCTTCGCCGGCGCCGACGGCGTCGACGTCCTGTCGGTACGCACCGCGGACTGGCGGGGGCTGTCCCTCCCGGCGGAGAACGCCTTCGCCTCCGACGGGGCCGCCCGGCTCGCCATGAACCTGGCCGTGGACCGCGACGGGATCATCGAGCACGTCCTCGCCGGCCACGGCCGCCCCGCCCACACCCCGGTGGCCGAGGTCTACGGCGAGGCCCACGAGCCCGAGGCCGTCTTCGACCACGACCCCGACGAGGCCGCCCGCCTGCTGGACGGGGCCGGCTGGCGAGAGGGGCCGGACGGCATCCGCGAGCGCGACGGCGACCGGGCCGCGTTCACCCTGTACTACCTCGCCTCCGACAGCCTGCGCCGCGACCTGGCCACGGCGTTCGCCGCCGAGATGCTGCCCCTGGGGATCGAGGTCGACGTCCGCGGCGGCACCTGGGACGACATGGGTTCGCACACCGCCGACGCCGCGATCCTGCTGGGCGGCGGGGACAAGCCCTACGACCTGGACACCCAGGTGTACGCCACCCTGCACACGCGCGAGGAGGGCACGCCCACGTTCGAGAACCCCGGCGACCTCGCCGTCCCGGGGGTGGACGAGGCCCTGGAGGACGCCCGGCGCAGCCCGGACGCCGCCGAGCGCGCCGAGCTCTACCGCGAGGTGCAGAGGGCCTACGTCGAGCACCCCACCTACGTGTTCCTCGCCTTCGCGGACCACACCTACGTCTCCGCCGAGAACGACTGGGACAGCGGACCGCTGGTGCTCGAACCCCATGCCCACGGCGTCTCCTGGGGCCCGTGGTGGAACCTCGCCGGATGGCGGCGGTGACCGCCGGACCCACCGCCCGCGCCGCCCGCCCGCGTCGCACCCTGTGGCGGGACCGCCGCCGCGCCCTGGGCGGCCTGGCCCTGCACCGCGCCGTCGTCGGCGTTCCGATGCTGGCGGGGCTGAGCGGCCTGGTGTTCCTCCTCGCGGACCGGTCCCCCTTCGACCCGCTCGCCGCCCACCTGGGCGCGCGCTACCAGCAGGTCTCCGCCGAACAGCGGGAGTCGCTGAGCGGCGCCCTGGGGTTCGACGCCCCGTGGTGGCAGGCCTGGTGGGCCTGGGTCGGCGACCTGCTCCGCGGGGACCTCGGCTGGTCCCGCGTGTACGCCATGCCGGTGTCCGAGGTGTTCGCCGAACGCCTTCCGTGGACGCTCCTGCTGTCCGGCACGGCACTGGCGGGGGCCGTCCTCGCCGCGCTGCTGCTGGGCACGGCGGCGGGGCTCGCCCCGGGCGGCGCCCTGGACCGCGCGGTCACCCGCACGGGCGTCCTGGTGCAGGCGGTGCCCCCGTTCGTGCTCGCCCTGGGCTCGGTCACCGTGTTCGCGGTGCTCCTGCGCTGGGCCCCCGTGGCCGGCGCGGCCGAGCCGGGCGGGCCCCACACCGCCGCCGGGGTGGCGCGCCACCTGGTGCTCCCGGCGGTGACCCTGGCCCTCACGCAGCTGCCCTGGGCCCTGCTGGCGGTGCGCACCGCCGTGGCGCGGGCCACGGGTTCCGAAGCCGTGCGGGCCGCACGGGCACGCGGGCTGACCCCGGCGCGGGTGGTCGCCGCGCACGTCCTCCCGGTCTCCCTCGCACCCCTGGCCACCATCGTGGGAGCCCGGCTCCCCGAGCTGGTGGTGGGGGCGGTGCTGGTCGAGGAGGTCTTCGCCTGGCCCGGGCTCGCGGGAGCCGTGGTGGGATCGGCGCAGGCGCTCGACTTCCCGCTGCTGGCCGCGCTCACCGTGGCCACCACCGCCGTCGTGCTGGTCGGATCCCTCCTCGCCGACGCCGCCTACCTGCTCCTGGACCCGAGGGTGGGGACCGATGCCTGAACCGGCGACACGTCCCGCGCGGATCGGGCGGGCGGTGTCCGGGCGGGTCCTGCCCGTGGCGGCACTGGCCGCGCTGGTGGTCTACGCCGTCGCCGTCCCGTGGTGGGCGGGGCCCCAGACCGCGGACTTCTCCCAGGCCCTCCGGGGGCCCGGCCCGGCCCACTGGTTCGGGACCGACCACTCCGGGCACGACCTGTTCGTCCGGGCCGCCGAGGGGTTGCGCGTCTCCCTTGCGATCGCCCTGGCCTGCGCCGTCACCGCCACCGTCCTCGGTGTCGCCGTGGGGGCCGCCGCGGCGTCCGCGGGCGGGCGGGTCGACATGCTGCTCATGCGCGTCACCGACGGCGTCAACGCCCTGCCGCACCTGCTGCTCGGCGTGGTGGTCGTGGCCCTGTACCCGGGGTCGCCGTGGGCGGTCATCGCCTCGATATCCCTCACCCACTGGCCGCAGGTCGCGCGCATCGTACGCGCGGAGATGCTCTCCGTGCGCTCGGCCGAGTACGTGGAGGCGGCCTACCTGTGGGGCTCCACCCGACGCGCGGTCCTGCTCCGCCACCTGCTTCCGGCGGCGCTGCCACAGGCCGCGGTGGGCCTGGTGATGCTCCTTCCGCACGCCGTCTGGCACGAGTCCACCCTCAGCTTCCTCGGTCTCGGGCTCCCGCCGGACGAGGCCAGCCTGGGCACGCTGCTCGAAGTGGCCCGGGGTGACGTGTTCACCGGGGCCTGGTGGACCCTGGCCGCCCCGGCCGGGGTGCTCGTGGCCACCACGCTCGCCACGGCCGGGTCGAGCGGCGTCCTGGGTCCGGGCCCCCGCCGGGCGCGGGGGCCGGGGGTCCGGCGCGGTACCGCCGCCGTGCCCGGGACGGCGGCGCCCGGCGCGATCGCGCGGGACGTGCCCGCCGCGGAGTCCCCCGAGCCCGCGGTGCGCGTGCGCGGACTGACGCTGCGGCTCCCGACGGACGACGGCCGGCTGGTGCACGCCGCCACCGGCGTCGACCTCGACCTGCACGCTGGGCGGTTGACCGCGCTGGTCGGGGAGTCCGGGTGCGGGAAGTCCACGCTCGCCTCGGCCCTGTGCGGACTCCTTCCGCAGGGAACCCGGTCGGCGGGCAGCGTGCGGATCGCCGGCCGGGAGGTCCCCGCCGCCGACGAGCGTGCCTGGCGGGGCCTGCGCGGAAGGGTGGTCGGCCTCGCCGGACAGGCCGGGGCCGCGACGTTCACACCGGTCCGCAGGCTCGGCCCGCAGCTCGCGGAGGTCGCGGCCTCGCTCGGCGCCCCGACGCCGGTGCCGGAACTGCTGGCGCGCGTGGGGCTGGAGGGGTCCGCGGCGGACAAGTACCCCCACGAGCTCTCCGGCGGGATGGCCGCGAGAGCGGTGCTGGCCACCGCGCTCGCCGGGGACCCGGCGGTGCTCGTGGCCGACGAACCCACCGCGGGACTCGACCCGGACCTCGCCGGGCAGGTCCTGCGCCTGCTGCGCGGCGCGGCCGACCGGGGTACCGCGGTGCTCGTCATCACCCATGACCTCCAGGCCCTCGACACCGCGGGCGCCGCCGACGCGGTGGCGGTGATGTACGCCGGGCGGATCGTCGAGCACGGACCGGCGGAGCGCGTGCTGACCGCCCCGGAGCACCCCTACACCGGGGCGCTCCTGGCGGCTCTCCCCGGCCGGGGCCTGCGGCCGCTGCCGGGCCTGCCGCCCGAACTGACCGACCCGCCCGGGGAGGGGTCGTTCGCCGAACGATGGGGAGGAACAGATGTCGCTGGTCGCTGAGGGCGTCACCTGCCGCTACGGGCAGCAGACGGTCCTCGACGGGGTGGACCTCACCGTCGAACCGGGCCGCGTCCTGGGGCTGACCGGGCCCTCGGGGAGCGGGAAGTCCTCCCTCGCCCGGATCCTGACGGGGCTGCGCTCCCCCGACTCCGGAACGGTGCTGGCCGACGGCCGGCCGGTGGCCGCACGCCGGGGCAGGATGAGCGGGGACCTGGGGCTGCTGCACCAGTCCCCGCGGGCGGCCACCGACCCCCGGATGCGGCTGCGCGGGATCATCGCCCAGCCGCTCACCGCACGGGCGCGGGGAACCGGCCCCGGGGCCCGGGGGGCCGGGCGGAAGGCCGACGAGGCCCGCCGCGTGGCGGAGCTGGCCCGGCGGGTGGGCCTGACCGGGGACCTGCTCGACCGCCGCCCCGACCAGGTGTCCGCCGGACAGCTCCAGCGGGCGTGCGTGGCCAGGGCGCTGGCCGCCGCGCCCCGCTACCTGGTCTGCGACGAGCCGACCGCCATGCTCGACGCCGCCTCCACCGCCACCGTCGCGCACCTGCTGACCTCGCTCGCCGAGGACGGTGTGGGGATCCTCGCGATCAGCCACGACCACGCGCTGCTGGCCGCCTGGGCCCACGACGTGGTGGACCTGTCGAGGCTGGGGGCCCCGCACACCGGCCACCCGGCCGGCCGGCGCGCCTCCCCGTAGGCTCCGCCCGCCACGGGCCCGGGCGGGACCGGAGGCCCGCAGGGGTACGGCGGCGGAAGAGGGGAGCCGGCGCGGCCGGGCGGCGAGGGGCCGGACGGGGAGCGACTCCC
>NZ_JBSHDN010000219.1:0-10259 GCF_053616335.1 Nocardiopsis sp. NPDC055824 | reverse complement strand
GGGCCCGGACGGCGCCCCGGCAGGCGCCCCCGCCGCGCCCCGCACCGATCCTGTCCGGTGCGGGGCGCGGCGCCTTTCACCCCGGGCAGCGCGGTCCCGTCCGGCTCCTCGGGACCGATGACGCCGACGCGCCGCCCCACGCCCCCGCGGGAAGCTTGCCCGGCAGGGGCGGGGCCGCGGGCACGGGGCCGCCCCGCGGGCCCGAACCCCTCACGTCGCGGGAGGGCGACACACCCCGGCGGCGGGCGGCGGCGAACCGCTACGCTCACCCCGTGGCCACCTCCGACTCCAACACCTGCAACTTCCCCGGCTGCGACCGGCCGGTGCCCCGCGCGTCCTCCCCCGGACGTCCTTCCCAGTACTGCGGACTGCCGGAGCACACCCGGTGGCGCGCCTGGAAGGAACGCCAGCGCCAGGCCCAGGAGGCCGAGCGCCAGGAGGAGGCGGCGCGGGCCGCCCAGGAGCCGGCGCCCGGAGCCTCCCCGGCGCCGGGCGCAGAGCCCGTCACCGCCGCGCGCCTGCGCGCGGACGACCTCCTCACCCGGTTCGCCGTGCAGAGCGAGCAGCTCACCGCCACCCTTCGGGCCGCGACCGAGGCCTTCTCCACCATGACCGATCCGGCCGCCGCCGAGGCCCAGGTGGAGGCGGCCCGCCTCGCGGGCGCGCGGCACGCCGCGGAGGCCGACGGGGCCCGGCTGGAGGCGGAGAACCGCCGGCGTGAGGCCGAGACCGCGCGCCGGGTCGCGGAGGACGCGGCCGCCGCCGCCGTGGCCGCCGCCCAGGAGGCCGAGCGGATGGCCGACGAGGCCCTGTCCGCCCGGGACGCCGCCCTGGAGGAGCGCGACCGGCACGAGGCCGCGGCACGCGCCGCCGCCGTCGAGCGCGACGCCGCCACCGCGGAGGCCAACGCCGGGCTGGCCTCGGCCGAGCGCCGGATCGCCGGGATCACCGCCCGGGCGGCGGAGGAGCTCGACCGCGAGCGCGCCGACGCCGCGCGGCGGGTGCAGCACGCCAGGGCCGAGGCGGAGGGGCTGCGCGCCGAGACCGCGGAGCACGCGCGCCGCCGGGACGAGGCGGTCCTGGCGGCGGAGAGCGCCCTGGCCCGCGCGGAGCGCGCCGAGGCGCAGGCGCACCGGTCGGCCGAGGAGCTGTCCGCCGAGCGGGAGCGGTTCGGCGCCGAGCTGGCCCGCGCCCAGGAGCGGCTGGAGTCCGACCGCGCGGCCGCGGCGGCCGAGCGCGAGCGCCTGGCGGCCGAACTCGACCGGCTCACGGCCGACCGCGAGCGCCTGGCCGCGGAACTCGACTCCCAGCGCCGCAACGCCGAACTGACCCTCGCGGAGTCCAGGGAGGCCGCCGCTGCCCGCCTCTCCCTGGCGGAGGAGGCCCGCGACAGGGCGGTGGAGCGGGCCGAGCGGGCGGAGGCGGAGCGCGACGAGGCTGTCGCCTCGGCCGCCACTGCGGTACAACAGTCGTCCAAGTAGTCACCTAAGTACCGGTTCATCCCGGTCTAGGATGGAAGCCGTGCGAGATCTGGGAACCACAGGAGACACCGGGCCGATGAACCTGGGCGGTTCCCACGCCTCCGACGACGGTCCCGGTGCGGACGCGGACAAGGGGCCCCGGCGGGCCCAGGTCGGAGAGCGCCCCCGCCCCCGCGTGGACCTGAAGGCCGTCTTCGGCCTGGAGGCCGGGGCGTGGGCGTGGACCACCGCGGCCCAGGCCACCATCGCGATGACGGTGTCGTTCGCCCTGGCCGCCCTCGTCTTCGGCCCGCAGATCGGCACCCTGGCCGCCCTGGGGTCCATGACCGTCCTGTACGAGAAGAAGACCCCCTACGCCTACCGCTCCGCCGCCCTCGCCCTGGTGGGCCTGGGCTTCGTCGCCGCCGTCGCGGTCAACTCCATGGCCGCGTCCCTGTCCCCGTGGGCGGCGGTGGCCTCCATCGGCCTGACCGCCGGGGTCGCCACCTGGGTCTGCGCGGCCTGGCGGGTCGACAAGCCCGGGCCGATGTTCTTCGTGCTGGTCGCCACCATCTCCACGATCGCCCCCGGGACCCTGGCCGACGTGCCCCTGCACGCACTGGTCGCGGCCCTGGGCGCGGCGGTCGGGTGGGCCGTCTCCATGTCGGGGGCGCCCCTGCGCGCCCGGCACCCCGAGTACCAGGCGGTGGCCGCGGCCTTCCGCGCGCTGGGCTCCCTGCTGCGCTCCGTGGGGACCCCGGACCTGGACCACGCCCAGCACAAGGCGTCGACGACCCTCGCGGACGCCTGGCGCATCGTCCTGCTGGGGCAGACCCGCGGCTACCGCACCACGGCCGAGGCCGCCCGGCTGCGCGCCCTGCTCCGGTGGGTGTCCGACATCCACCTGGCCGCGACGCAGGTGTGCATGGCGCGCCCCTCCCCGCTTCCGGAGGAGGTCGCGGAGTACGCCGACGCCCTGGCCCTGGCCGTGGCCGACCCCGGCCGGGCCCCGGACCCCGACTCCCTGGACGAACTGCGCCGGGGCATGCGCCCGCGCTCGCTGGAGGCCAGGCTCTACTCGCTGCTCTCCCGGGCCGCGCACTCGGCCCGGCGGGCGAGCCAGGACGAGGAGGACGACGAGCGCACGGAGACACTGCACGACGAGCGCTACCCCGCGCTGTGGGGCGCCCTGCGCTCCAGCCTGAGCGGGGACTCGCTCATCCGCCCGACCGCGCTGCGCATGTGGGTGACGGTCACCGCGGCGGGGGTGTTCGGCCTGTGGCTGGGCCTGGACCACTACTACTGGGTGGCGCTGACCACGACGGCGGTCCTCCAGGCCGGAAACGTCGTGCTGACGATGAACCGCTCGGTGCAGCGCTCGCTGGGCACCCTGCTGGGCGTGGTCGTCGGCGCCGGGCTGCTGATGCTCGACCTGCCGCTGGCGGCGGTCATCGTGCTGGCCGGGGTGCTCCAGGGGGCCACGCAGCTGGTGGTGGGGCGCAACTTCCTCTACGCCTCGGTGCTGCTGACCCCGATGGCGCTGCTGCTGTCCTACACGGCCTCGCCGCACCCCATCACCGCGCTGGCCGAGTCGCGGATCATCGACACCGTGGTGGGGTCCGCGTTCGGCATGGCGGGCTCGCTGCTCCTGTGGCGCAAGGCGTCGGCGACCCGGCTGCCGCAGGCCATCGCGGGCGTTCTGGCGACCACCCGCCAGTGCATGCTGGCGGTGCTGGACCAGGAGGTGGAGATCGGCCCCGGGCGCCGTTACCGGCTCCGGCGCGACATGCGCGCGGCCCTGGTGAGCCTGCGCGGCGTGTACGAGAGCGCCATCGGCGACGTCCCGCGCGCCGCCTCGACCCGGCCGCTGTGGCCCGTGGTCGTGGCCACCCAGCGCATCGGCTACCTCGCCCTGGCGGCGCTGGCGCAGGACCGCAAGCCCGAACCGGTGGGCGTCATCACGCTCCAGAGGGTGGACCTGGCCTTCGGGGAGCTGATCTCGGCGATAGAGGAGCGCCGCACGCCGCGGCTGGGCGCGCTGCCGAGGCTGGCCGCCTACCCCCGGATCAACATGGAGCTGCGGGCGCTGTCCAACTCGATGACCAGCGCCGTCGCCCAGGACGAGCGCGCCGCCCAGCAGGAGGTCGAGCGGCGGGCCCAGCGGGAGCGCAACCGGGCCCAGAAGGACGTGGACGCCGACCTGTGACCCCGGGCTCCGGGGCGCCGGCGCGGACGCGTACGGGGGGCGCGGTCCCCGGCACGCGTCCGACGGCGGTCAGTCGGTGAGGGCGAAGGCCCGCACGGGGAAGGCCGCCATCCCGCGGACCTTGGGGGGCGCCGCGAAGAAGGTGAACCCCTCCTCGGGGAGCTGGTCGAGCAGGCACAGGTGCGAGACGACGGGGATCCCCGCGGCGAGGAGGACGGCCAGCGCGGGCCTCGCCCCCTCCGAGGCGGGCGAGGTGTCGTCCACGCCGACCGAGTCGATGCCCACCAGGACGGCCCCGGCCTCCACGAGGGCCTTGGCAGCGGTCTCGGTCAGGCGCGGGTGGTCGAAACGGCCGTAGGCCTCGGTCCGCCAGTGCCTGTCCCACCCCGTGCGCACGAGCACCGCGCGACCGCGCAGGTCGAGGCCTCCGAAGGCCTCCGGGCCGATCTCGGGGGACGACGCGGCGGTGACGACCGTGCCGGGGAGGCCGGCCACGCGTGCCAGGTCCAGGTCGGCGAGGTCGGCGCCGTCGCGGTAGCGGTGGGCGGGCATCTCGACGTAGGTGCCCGTGGCCCCCACCATCGTGACGCGGCCGCTGCTGTCGCCGTGGCCGGGCACTGCGCCGGGGACGGAGACCCCCTCCCGGACGACCGGCCGGGGGACGCCCGGGCTGGTGGTCATCCCGTCGGTGATCTGGTGGCTGACGTCGACCAGTTTCGGCATGGCTGTTCTTCCTCGCTTCACGAGCGCGTCCGGATGCTGGGCCCCCGACCTGCGCCAGAGGTCTAGACCATCAGCGTAGCGCGTGTGACCCACGGCACGGCAGTGTCCGAGGGAACAGTCCCGACCGCGCCTCGGCCCCGCCTCCCGCTCCGGACCCCCGCTAGGCTCGAGGGCGCGCGGACCATCGGGAGCCCTCGGTAAGTCCGTACACCCCACGGACCCACCACCCACCGAGAAGAGGCGACCTCATGGTGTCACTTTACGCAGCCGCCAAGGCCGTCATCGCGCCGGCCACCCGCGTGGTGTGGCCGCAGCGCGTGGAGGGCGCGGCCCACGTCCCCCCGAAGGGGCCGGTGATCCTGGCCTCGAACCACCTCGCGCTGATCGACCCGCTCTTCATCGGCGTGGCCTGCCGCAGGCCGGTCCGCTTCATCGCCAAGCAGGAGCTCTTCGACGAGGGCACCCTGCCCCGGCGCCTCTTCGCCCGCGCCCTGCGCGCCATCGGCCAGCTGTCGGTGGACCGGCGCCCCGGCGAGAGCGCTCAGGAGGCCATGGACAACAGCCTGGCCGTCCTGGAGGGCGGGGAGGTCTTCGGCATCTTCCCCGAGGGCACGCGCTCCCCCGACGGGCGCCTGTACAAGGGACAGACGGGGCTGGCGTGGCTGGCGCTGACCACGGGCGCGCCCGTGGTCCCGGTGGCCCTGACCGGCACCGAGCGCATCCTGCCCCCGGGCCGCAGGGTCCCCTCCCTCAACCGCGTGGGGGTGCGCTTCGGCGAGCCGGTGGACCTGTCGCCCTGGAAGGACAAGGCCCACAAGGCGCGTCCGCGCCGGGAGGCGACGGACGCCGTCATGGACGCCATCGCCAAGCTCTCCGGCCAGGAGCAGGTACCGAGGTTCGCCTCGTCGGTCAAGGCCGAGCTCGAACAGGGGTGACTTTCCCCACAGGCACACGGGGGCTGATTCGCCCGTGACGGGGCGTTGACCCCTGATTGAGGACCACGGGCGACATCCGCGGAACGCCGCGGACCCCGCCCCCACCAGGGGCGCCCGCCCGCAGGGCAGCGCCGGACCCCTTCCACGCCCCTGGGGGCGGGAGCGGAATTGTCTACCATTATAGTAGGTTTTCCCGGTGCCAACACCGGATAGATTAGGCAAGCCTTACCTTTTGATGGCGTCCGACTCTGGCGCGAAGACTTGGAGCTGTGCGATGACGCGACCACTGCGAGTGGGAATCGTGGGTGCGGGGCCTGCGGGGATCTACGCCGCGGACCTGCTCACCAAGGACGAGACCCTGTCCGCGTGCGGCACGTCCGTCAGCATCGACATCCTCGACAAGCTGCCCGCCCCCTACGGTCTGGTCCGCTACGGCGTCGCACCGGACCACCCCCGGATCAAGCAGATCCAGGGGGCCCTCCACAAGATCCTCGACAAGCCGGAGATCACCTTCTACGGCAACGTCGAGTACGGCGTGGACCTCAAGCTGGAGGACCTGCGCCGCCACTACGACGCGGTCGTCTTCTCCACCGGCAGCGACCGCGACCGGCCGCTGGACATCCCCGGCGTGGACCTGCCCGGGAGCCACGGCGCCGCCGACTTCGTCTTCTGGTACGACTCCCACCCCGACGTCCCGCCCTCCTGGCACGTCGAGGGCACCAGCGTCGCCGTGATCGGCGCGGGCAACGTCGCCGTCGACGTCGCGCGCATCCTCGCCAAGAGCGCGGACGACCTGCTGGACACCGACATCACCGACAACGTGTACGAGGGGCTGCGCGCCAAGCAGATCACCGACGTCCACGTGTTCGCCCGCCGCGGCATCGCCCAGTGCAAGGCCACGCCGATGGAGCTGCGCGAGCTCGACAAGCAGCCCGGCGTCGAGGTCATCGTGTACCCCGAGGACTTCGACATGGACGAGGGCAGCCTCCGCTCCTGCGAGGAGTCCAACCAGGTCAAGACCAACGTCAAGGTCCTCCAGAACTGGGCGATCCGCGACCCGCGCGGCGCCGAGCGCCGCCTGCACCTGCACTTCCTGCACAGCCCCGTGGAGATCCTCGGCGAGGACCGGGTCACCGGCTTCCGCACCGAGCGCATGGAGCTGGACGGCGAAGGCGGCGTCCGCGGGACCGGCGAGTACGTCGACCACGAGGTCCAGGCCGTCTACCGGGCCATCGGCTACCTGGGGTCGCCCCTGGCCGACCTGCCCTTCGACGAGGAGCGCGGTGTCGTCCCCAACACGGGCGGCCGCGTCCTGGACCTGGACGAGAACCACATCGACGGCGTCTACGCCACGGGGTGGATCAAGCGCGGTCCCGTGGGCCTCATCGGCCACACCAAGGGCGACGCCCTGGAGACGGTCACCAACCTGGTGGCCGACCGCGAGTCCTTCACCCCCGCCGCCGAGCCCGACCCGGTCGCCTTCCGGTCCCTGCTGGAGGAGCGCGGCGTGGACTACACCACCTGGGAGGGCTGGCAGCGGATCGAGGCCCGCGAGGAGGAGCTGGGCGCCGAGCGCGGCCGCAAGCGCCTCAAGCTGCGCTCCCGCGAGGAACAGACCAGCATCGCACGCCAGGCCTGACAGGGCGTGTGAGCTTCCCCGGCCGGTCCCGCGCCCCTCTGCGGGACCGGCCGCACCCCCTTCCCGCACAGGTCGGGTTCCCACCGTGAGATTGCGCATGTGCGATCGCCGCCCCGTACCGGAACAACGGCGTCGGCTGATGGGTTAGAGTCACTGTTGGTCGGTGTGGTAGCAAGTGTCCCCCGGGCCTCAACTATTGCCTTCGCGGAATACCGCGTCCGGCCCCGCCCTCGGGCGGGTGACCGTACGGCCAGGAGCCCCGTTGTGCCCCGCGCCGAGAGGCGACCGCCATGCCGACCTTCATCCTCGTGCCCCGCTCCCACCGAGGTGGGAGCGGGGCATCGTGGTATCTCCAGGCAACGTAGCGAAGGACGGTCAGGCGTGGACGAACGGTCCCCCCGGCAGCCGGATTCCTCCGGGCCGCCCGAACAGTCGGACGAGACCCCGGTAGGCGATTCGCGCCCCGAGAACCCCTACCGCATCCCCCGGCGGCCCCAACCGCCGAGCCCGGCCGAGAGCGGGGGGTTCGGTTACGAGCACCCCCGTCCGGCGGACCCGGCGTCCTCCGGCGAACCGGAGCCCGCCGCTCCGGCCCAGCCGTGGGAACCGCAGCGGGGACGGCACGGACACCCGGAGGAGGACGACTCCTTCGAGCGTTCGGCATCGACGTGGGACAACCCCTACAGGGAGTCCGCGGACCGGGACTCGCCCCCGGCCGGGGCTGCGTCCTCCGGGTGGGACTCCCCCCGGCACGGCGAACCCTCCGCGCAGCCGTGGAGCGCCGCCGACGCGGACGCGCGCCCCCGCGACCCCTGGGACGCCCCCTCCGCCGAGACCCCCGCCCCGAGCGCACGGGACACCCCCTCCGACCCAGACCGGCCCCGCAGCTGGGACGCCCCCGCCGGCGGCTCCCCCGCCCCGGACGCAGGGGACAACCCCCCGGGCGGGGAGCCCTCCACCGAGTCCTGGAGCGACACCGCCCGGACCTGGAGCGCCGCCGACGCGGACGCGCGCCCCCGCGACTCCTGGGACGCCCCCTCCGGCGAGACCCCCGCCCCGGACGCATGGGACGCCCCCTCGGGGAGGACCCCCTCCGACGAGTCGTGGAACCCCCCCGTCGCGGACGCGAGGCCCGACGACTCCTGGGACACCCCCTACCCCGCCGCCCAGGGCCCCTCCGGCGACTGGAACGCCTCCCGCGAGCCCAGCGGCCCCCAGCCCGCGCACGACTCGTGGCAGGAGCCGCAGGCGGAGTCCGGGCCGGGCCCGGACGGCCGCGGCGGCACGTGGGGCGACGACCCCTACCGGAGCCCCGGCGAGCCGGGGCGGGAGACCCGTCCCGCGGCGCAGGGCGCCCCGGACGACCGGTACGACGGCTGGGACGACGACCCCTACCGGGGGCAGCCCGTCCACCAGGGCGACACCCCCTATCCGGGGAGCGAGCCCCACCGCGACGACGCGGAGAACCGCGCGGCGGCGGGCCCGGCGTCCGGCCAGGGCTTCGAGTACCTGTACAACGGCGGCTCGGGCCCGGGCGGCCCGGAGGGACCCGAGGGGCCCGACGACGCCTACGACCCCGGCCCGCCCCCGCCCCGCAAGTCGCGGCGCGGCCTGCTCATCGGCATCGTCTCCGCGGTGGTGGTGCTGGCGCTCGTCGGCGGCGGCGTGTCCTGGTACGTGCTGACCATGCCCCAGCCCGAGGAGGCCACCGCCGAGTACCAGGCCTCCTGGGAGGCGCAGGACCACGAGCGCCTGGCCGCCGTGACCAGGGGCGACGATGCCGCCGAGATCCTCGGCGGCATCGACGCGGGCCTGGGCGTCGACTCCATCGAGGTGGAGGTCGGCACGCCCACGACCGACGGCGGCACCGGCAGCGCGCCCTACGAGGTCACCATGTCGCTGACCAACGCCGACGACTGGGGGTGGGAGGGGGAGCTCCCCCTCATCCGCGAGGACGGCGCGTGGTGGATCGACTTCTCGCCCGAGGTCGCCTACCCCGGACTCGGCGAGGGCCAGGTCCTGGCCCGCACCGCGGTGTGGGGCGAGCGGGGGCAGGTCCTCGCCGCGGACGGCACCCCCCTGGAGGGCGCCGCGATCTCCGGCTCGCTCCAGATGATCGCGGGCTCCCTGGGGGAGGCCACCGAGGAGGACCTCGAACGCCTCGGCCCCGCCTACAGCGTCGGCGACACGGTGGGCCTCGGCGGCCTCCAGCTCACCTACGAGGAGCAGCTGGCCGGCGAGGCGGCGACCACCATCCTGATGGTGGACGCCGCACAGGCCGAGGACCCCGCCTCGCTGGAGGCGACCGAGGAGAACACGGTCGCCACCCTGGACGGGTCCGACGGACAGGACATCACCACCAGCATCGACATGGGGATCCAGAACGCGGCGTCGAGCGCCATCATCGACTCCGACGACCCCGCGGGCCTGGTCGCGGTCCGGCCCTCGACCGGGGAGATCCTGGCCGCGGTGAACGTGCCCGGCGGGTTCAACCGGGCCTTCGAGGGCCAGTACCCTCCCGGCTCGTCGTTCAAGATCGTCACCTACAGCGCCCTCCTGGACAACGGGATGGGCATGGACGCCTCCCTGGACTGCCCCGAGGAGTACGACCTGGGCGGCTGGCCGTTCCGCAACGCCGGCGGGGCCGAGTACGGCGCCCAGTCGGTGACCGAGGCGTTCGCGACCTCCTGCAACACGGCCCTCGTGGAGCGGGTCGGCGCGCAGCTCAGCGGCGAGACCCTCCAGGCCAGCGCCGAGCAGTTCGGCATGAACGCCCCGCTGGACATCGGCGTCCCCGCCTTCGAGCCGTCCTTCCCGCCGGTGGACAGCAGCACCATGCTGGGCGCGCAGAGCATCGGCCAGGGCCAGATCCTCACCTCGCCGCTGCACATGGCGACGGTGCCCGCCGCCGTCGCCGACGGTTCCTGGCGCCACCCGGTGCTGGTGACCGAGCCCGCCGCCACCGAGCTGCCCGAGCCGCGGCCGATCGCCAACGCGGAGGCGCTGCGGGGGATGATGCGGGCGGTCGTCACCGACGGCACGGCCGAGAACGTCCCGTTCCAGGGCGAGGTGTTCGGCAAGACCGGCACCGCCGAGTACGGGACCGCCGAGGACGCAGACGAGAACGATGAGCTCCCCAGCCACGCGTGGATGGTGGGGTACAAGGGCGACGTGGCGTTCGCCGTGGTGGTCGACGGGGGCGGCGGCGGTTCGGCCGTGGCCGCGCCCCTGGCCGCCGCGTTCACCAACGCCCTCTGACGGGAACGGCAACGGGCGGGCACCCACCGGTCGGTGGG
>NZ_JBSHDN010000218.1:0-10313 GCF_053616335.1 Nocardiopsis sp. NPDC055824 | reverse complement strand
GCTCCCCGGACCCCGGAGGAGCGGCCCTGCCCGCCCGGTCCCGCGGGCGCCCGAGCCGGCCGGGGCCGGGTCGGGCGCCGACCGGGACGGGGCCTACCCCCAGGCCAGAGCGGTCAGCTCGGGGTCCTCCAGCGCGGTGCCGATGTCGCGCAGCACCTTGGAGCCCAGCTCGCCGTCGACCAGGCGGTGGTCGAAGGACAGCGACAGCGTCGTCACCTTGCGGACCTTGAGCTCACCCTTGTGCACCCACGGCATGTCCCGGATCTGGCCGAAGGCGAGGATCGCGGCCTCGCCCGGGTTGAGGATCGGGGTGCCCGCGTCCACGCCGAACACGCCGACGTTGGTGATGGTGATGGTGCCGCCGGACATGTCGGCCGGACTGGTCTTGCCCGCCCGCGCCGTGTCCGTCAGCCGTTTGAGCCCCGCCGCCAACTCGGACAGCGTCATGGCGTCGGCGTCCTTGACGTTGGGCACCACCAGTCCGCGCTCGGTGGCGGCCGCGATCCCCAGGTTGACGTAGTCCTTGACCACGATCTCCTGGTTGTCGCCGTCCCACGTGGCGTTGATCTCCGGGTGGCGGCGGACCGCCATGAGGAGCGCCTTGGCGACCAGCAGCAGCGGCGACACGCGCACGTCGGCGAAGTCGGGCCGCGCCCGCAGGCGCGCGACCGCCTTCATCGTCTTCGTGACGTCCACCTGGAGGAACTCGGTGACGTGCGGCGCCGTGAACGCGCTGCCGACCATCGCCGCGGCCGTGTGCTTGCGCACCCCCTTGACGGGGATGCGCCGCTCGCGGGCCGACCGGTCCGCGGGGGCCGCCGGCGCGGACTCCGGCTGCGGCTCGGCCTGTACCGGGGCCCGGACGGCCTCGGCCGCGGCGCGGACGTCGTCACGGGTGACGATCCCGCCGTCGCCGGTGGGCGCGACCGACCCGAGGTCCACTCCGAGGTCCTTGGCGAGCTTGCGCACCGGGGGCTTGGCCAGCGGACGGCCCGCGGGGCCGGACGCCGGAGCCGGGGCCGCGGGTACCGCGACCACGGCGGGGGCGGGCGCCGGAGGCGCCGCCGACGGCGGGACGGGCGGTGACGACGGTGCGGACGGGGCCGGGCGGCGGCGGGCGCGGCGTTGCGTGGAGGCCGCCTTCTCGCCGTAGCCGACCAGCGGCTTCTCCCGCACCTCCGTGTCCCCGCCGTCCTCCGCACCGGGGTCGGCGCCGGACGCGGAGCCGCCGGTGCCGTCGTCCACGGTGATGATCACCGCGCCGACGTCCACCGTCTGGCCCTCCTCGGCCAGCAGCTCCCGGACCGTGCCCGCGAACGGGCTCGGCAGCTCGACGACCGCCTTGGCCGTCTCGATCTCGCAGATCATCTGGTTGACCTTGATCTCGTCACCCGGCTTGACGTACCAGCTGAGGAGTTCGGCCTCGATCAGGCCCTCGCCGACGTCGGGCAGCCTGAACGACTGCACGCCGTCGACGGCGGGCGCACTCTTCTGAATCGCCATGTGCTTCGGTTTCCCCGATCCCTAGTACGCGAACGCCCGGTCGACCCCGTCCAGAACCCGGTCGAGGTCCGGGAGGTAGTACTCCTCCAGACGCGACTGCGGGTAGGGGGTGTCGAAGGCGGCGACGCGGATGACCGGCGATTCCAGGTGGTAGAAGCACTCCTCGGTGACGCGGGCCGCGATCTCCGCGCCGGGGCCGCCGGTGAGGACCGCCTCGTGGGCGACGACCAGGCGCCCGGTCCGGCGCACCGACTCGACCACGGTCGGGTAGTCCACCGGGGAGAGGGAGCGCAGGTCGACGACCTCGATGGAGTGCTCGGTGTCGGCCTCGGCCGCCTGGAGCGCGGTCTTGACCATCGGGCCGTAGGCGAGCAGGGTCACGTCGGTGCCGGGCCGGGCCACGCGCGCGGCGCCCATGGGGGTGGCCTCGGCGATGGACGCCCCGGTGTCGACCTCGGACTTCTCGTAGTAGCGCCGCTTGGGCTCCAGGAAGATGACCGGGTCGTCGGAGCGGACGGCCTGCTGGATCATCCAGTAGGCGTCCTCGGGGTTGGCCACCGTGACCACGCGCAGGCCGGAGGTGTGCGTGAAGTACGCCTCCGGGGACTCGCTGTGGTGCTCGACGGCGCCGATGCCGCCGCCGTAGGGGATCCGCATGACCACGGGCATGCTGAGCTTGCCCGCCGAGCGCCTGCGCATCTTGGCCAGCTGGGTGAAGGTCTGGTTCGCCGCCGGGAAGAAGAACCCGTCGAACTGGATCTCGACCACGGGGCGGTAGCCGCGCATGGCCATGCCGATCGCGGTGCCGACGATGCCGGACTCGGCGAGCGGGGTGTCGATGACCCGGTCGGCGCCGAAGTCCTTGTACAGGCCGTCGGTGACCCTGAAGACGCCGCCGAGCCTGCCGACGTCCTCGCCCATGACGAGGACCTTGGGGTCGTGCTCCATGGACGCGCGCAGGCCCGCGTTGATGGCCTTGCCGATCGTGAGGCTGGTTCCCATGGCCTAGCGGCCCCCTTCCGCGCCGGCGCTCTCGAAGGAGGCCAGGTAGTCGGCGAACTCGGACCGCTGCCGGTCGATGTGGACGTTGGGCTCGGCGTACACCTCGTGGAAGATGTCGAGCGGTTCCGGGTCGGGAAGCGCACGGCACTCGGTGCGCACCTGCTCGCCGATGGTCTCGGCCTCGGCGTCGACGGAGGCGAAGAACTCCTCGTCCGCGAGGCCGTTGAGCTCGAGGTGGCGGCGGACGCGCAGGATCGGGTCCTTGGCCTTCCACTCGTCGAGTTCGGCGGAGGCCCGGTACCGGCTGGGGTCGTCGTTGGTGGTGTGCGCGCCCATCCGGTAGGTGAACGCCTCGACCAGGGTGGGGCCGTTGCCCTCGCGGGCGTTGTCCAGGGCCGCGCGTGTGACGGCGAGGACCGCGAGGACGTCGTTGCCGTCCACGCGTACGCCCGGGAAGCCGAACCCGGCGGCGCGTCGGTAGATCGGCACGCGGGACTGGCGCTCCAGGGGCTCGGAGATCGCCCACTGGTTGTTCTGGCAGAAGAACACGACCGGGGCGTTGTTCACGGAGGCGAAGTTGAACGCCTCGTTGGTGTCGCCCTGGCTGGTGGCCCCGTCGCCGAAGTAGGAGATGACGGCGGTGCCGTCCTCGCCGAGGGCGCCGTCGCGCTGGACGCCCATGGCGTAGCCGGTGGCGTGCAGCGCCTGGCTGCCGATGACGATCGTGTACAGGTGGAAGCCGTGCTCGTGGGGGTCCCAGCCGCCGTTGGTGACGCCGCGGAACATACCGAGCAGTTCCTTGGGCTCGATGCCGCGGCACCAGGCGACGCCGTGCTCGCGGTAGGAGGGGAACGCCATGTCGTGTTCGCGCAGCGCCCGGCCGGAGCCGATCTGCGCGGCCTCCTGGCCGAGCAGTGAGGCCCACAGGCCCAGTTCTCCCTGGCGCTGGAGGGAGACGGCCTCGCTGTCGACCCTGCGTACGAGGACGAGGTCTCGGTAGAGCGCGCGGATCTCCTCCGCGCCGATGTCCAGGGGGTAGTCGGGGTGCCCCGTGAGCTCCCCTTCCGGTGTCAGGAGCTGGATGAGCTCCGGTTCCTCGTGCGCGGTGGTGTCCGACACGTCGCTCCTCGGGTTCTCGGGGCCGGGTTCGCGTGGGTGAACGCTGATCGGCCGTTTCACGGTCCGCCTCACCCGGGGGTGGTGGGTGAGGGCGGACAGCCCTCCCCATATCGTGACAGACCTCACTATGGAGAGCGCAAGCCCTCGGCGTCACCTTTTACGCTGTGGCCCCCATGATCCACGACGGCCGGCCGACCCGATTACCAGGGCTTCCTAGCATGTACAAGGTCTTCCAACAACTTTGTGGACGCTTGTCGGAGCCGAGCGCACGACGCCCGGACGGTCCCTCGGCCGGGGCCCGTCCGGGCGTGTCGGAAGAGGCGGTACGGACCGGCCGGGACGTGCCGGGCGCGAGCGGCGCCGGGGGCCCGCCGACGGGCGGCCGGCGCGGGCGTCGCCCCCGGTACGCGGGCCGCAGGCGCGTCGGGAGCGGACCGCCGGAGCGCGAGAAGGCGCGCGGGCGGGACGGGCGCGCGGGTCCGCAGGAGCGGTGGTCCAGGGGTCGCCCCGGGAGCCGGGGCCGGTCGGGGCCCGGCTCGCCGGCCGACGGGGAGGACTCGTCGGCGGTCGGGCGGCGGGTCGGCCCGCCGGGCGATGACGGCGCTCCCGGCAGGCGTGTGCGCCGACGGGGCTCGGACCGGGCGGCTCACGGCCGGGACCGGCCACGGGGGACGGGTACGGGGGACCGAAAAGGCCTCGGGGCGGGTTTCCGGCCCGCCCTCGACCGGGCTCGCCGGTGTCGCGCGCGGCCTAGTCGGCGGCCTGCGCCGGAACGCGCATGCCGCGGTCGCGGGCGTAGTCGGAGAGCATCTCGCGGAGCTGGCGGCGGGCCCGGTGCAGACGCGACATCACCGTCCCCAGCGGGGTCCCCATGCGCGCGGCCACCTCCTTGTAGGCGTAGCCCTCGATGTCGACGAGGTAGATGACCTCCTGGAACTCCTCCGGCAGACGGGCGAGCGCCTGCTTGATGGCGGAGTCCGGCAGGTGGTCCAGGACCTCGTTCTCGGCGGACCGCATGCCCGAGGACGTGTGCGCCTCGGCGGCGGCCAGCTGCCAGTCCTTGATCTCGTCGGTCGTGTCCTGGCGCGGTTCGCGCTGCTTCTTGCGGTAGCTGTTGATAAAGGTGTTGGTCAAGATCCGGTACAGCCAGGCACGCAGATTCGTACCCGCACGGAACTGGTGGAAATTGGCGAACGCCTTGGCGAAGGTCTCCTGTACGAGATCCTCGGCGTCCGCCGGGTTGCGGGTCATCCGCAGGGCCGTGGGATAGAGCTGGTCGGCGAACGGTGTGACCTCGGTGGCGAAGTCCAGCGTCTGGTCCTCGCTCCCGGGTCCACCGGTCGTGGAGGCCTGGTCCATTTCGATAGTCGTCAAGATTCCCCCTCCGTGACGACCGGACGATCACTTCCACACTGTTAGACGCCACCACGTGCTCTCAATGATGACATCAATGCACGTGATACGAGTCACGAACGTACCGAAAACGTCCCCGGCACTGTTAAGCGTGCGGTAAAAGCCCGGCGTGCCGCCTGGTCAGAACCTGGTCCCGAGCCATACCCGTTCCCGCGTGCCGTACGCTTGCGTCGCCCCCTCCGGCCGGTCCGGGGAGTGTGGCCCGCCAGCCGCAGGCACATGCGGCACAACCGTTTCCTTGTGGAGGACCCTGTGGCCCGCGTCGTTGTGGACGTCATGCTCAAGCCCGAGATCCTGGACCCCCAGGGCCAGGCCATCGCCGGGGCCTGCCCCCGTCTCGGCTTCGAGGGGATCGGCCAGGTCCGCCAGGGCAAGCGCTTCGAGGTGGAGGTCGAGGGCGAGGTGGACGACGCCAGGCTCGCGGACGTCCGCCGCCTGGCCGAGACCCTCCTCGCGAACACCGTCATCGAGGACTTCGAGGTCCGCGTCGAGGCCTGAGCCCCCGGTCGGCCCCCCGTGAGATCCGGCACACCGGACACCGGTGTCACGCCGGCGACCGGCCCGGACCTCGGAAAACGGGTGGCACCGAGCAGGCCCCGAGTGCCCCGGGTGTCGGAAGTGTCCAGAAACCACCAGTCGCGTCCCCAGGGGGCGCGGCTGTTCGTTTTACTCCGGCCGCCCTCGGGAAGGTTCTTTACCGTGCCGGGCTGCATACGACAACGGAGTACGAGAGGTTTACGGATGGACACCGTTTTCTCGATCTCCCTGCCAAGGCAGGCGTACACGGTCTCCGTGGTACGCGACGTCCTCGGCACCTTGCTCCACAGGGCCGGTCTCTGCCGGAGCTGCGCCGACGACGTCCTGCTGGCCGTCTCCGAGGCCAGCGCCAACGCCATCGACCACGGCGGCCCCGCCCGCGACTACGTGGTCGAGGCGGAGCTGGGGGGACGCTGGTGCGAACTGCGGATATCCCATACCGGTAGGGCGCCGGACCCCGAGGCCGTCGCCGAGCGGTTCACCACGGACAGCATGCCCCTCCCGGGTCTGGACTCAGAATCCGGAAGGGGCATCCTACTGATGCGGTTCCTGATGGACGAGGTCGCCTTCGAGGGGGAGCCCCGCACGACGGTCCTGCTGCGCAAGCGGGTCGCCCTGTGCGACGAGGCGTCGGAGGCGTCGGCCGCGGGCCGCGTCCCGGAGGCGAGATTCGCCCTGCTCTGAACCAGCCGAACCCCGCGCACCGTCCGCGCGGGGTCCGGTGCGTCCGGAGCCGCCTCCCCGATCCGCGACATGTGTCGCACACCACGCGGCGGCCCCGTCCCCCGCGCCCCGCGTCGCGGCCGGGACCGGACGCCCCTGCCGTCCCCGCGCGGGCCCGGTTCCTGTGGGGTCGCACACGCGGACCCCCGTCCCCGGGGCCCCCACTGGGAGGATCACACAGGAGCGGGCCGCCCGGAGGGGGTGACCGTCGTACCCGAGCACAGGTGAGCGGGTACGCTGCGGAGTGCGGAAGTCCCCGCCCCCGGTTGGCGGGGCCAGGCACCGGCATCTCCTCGCCGAACGCTCCCCGTGCACGCGGGGGGCGGATCCCAACCTCTCGGAGTGTGCTCATGACAGCCCGTGTGGGCGTCGTCACCTTCCCCGGCTCCCTCGACGACAAGGACGCCGCGCGCGCCGTCGCGCTGGCGGGCGCCGAACCCGTGTCGCTCTGGCACGCGGACGCCGACCTCAAGGGCGTGGACGCGGTCGTCCTGCCCGGCGGCTTCTCCTACGGCGACTACCTGCGCTGCGGCGCCATCGCCCGGTTCGCGCCGCTGATGTCCGAACTGGTCCCGGCCGCCCGCTCGGGCGCGCTGCCGGTCCTGGGCATCTGCAACGGCTTCCAGATCCTCTGCGAGAGCCACCTCCTCCCCGGCGCCCTCACCCGCAACGCCTCGCTGCGGTTCGTCAACCGCGACCAGGTGCTCCGGGTCGAGAACGCCGGCACCGCGTGGACCGGCGACTACACCGAGGGCCGCGAGATCCTGGTCGTCCTGAAGAGCGGCGAGGGGAGCTACGTCGCCGACGAGGCCACCCTGGACGAGCTGGAGGCCACCGGCCGCGTCGTGGTCCGCTACGTCGGCGGCAACCCGAACGGGTCCCGCCGGGACATCGCCGGGATCACCAACGAGCACGGGAACGTCGTCGGCCTGATGCCGCACCCCGAGCACGCCGTCGAGGCCCTCACCGGCCCCTCCACCGAGGGACTCGGCTTCTTCACCTCGATCCTCAGCCACATGGCCGCCGGTTCGCCGGTGAACGCCTGACCCGCACACCGAACAGGGGACGGTCCTCGCGATGATGGCGCTGCTGCGCTCCCGAAACACGATGTTCGTCCTCGCCGCCGTGGTCATCGTCGGCCTGGTGGTCTCGGCGGGGCTCGGCCTCTTCAACGCGATCGGCTCGGCCCCCACCGCTCCCGCCGCCCCTCCGCAGGGGCAGGGACAGGAGGGGCAGGGCGGCCAGGGCACCGGCCCCGCCCCCGACGCCCCGCCGGACGTGGACGTGCTCGGACAGGCCCCGGCGGGCCTGTCCTACGTCTCCGACCCCGAGGCCGACGTGTACTGCGAGCAGAACGAGTGCGTCCGCCTCGTGATGGTCCTGACCGAGGGCGGCGAACTGCCCGAGGACTCCCGCGAGTCCGTCGAGACGGTCCTCGCCCACCTCGCCGAACACGGGTGGGAGGAGCAGAGCCCGCAGGGGGCGCCCGAGGGCCGGGCTTTCCTCACCGACGGTGACCACCTGCTGGCCGACACCTCCTCCCACGACACGGCCGACGCCTCCGCGATGCTCATGCTCGGCAACGCCGAACAGGCTCCGGCCACCCCCTGACCACGACCTTCCGCGCCGGTCGGCGGACGCCGCGGCCCGGGCCACATCCGCACATCCCGAACGGAACCACGCATGTCTGAAGTACCTGGTCTCGACACCGTCGCCGTGGCGCACGAGAACCCGGACACCCCGCAGCCGTACGCCGAGCTGGGCATGGCCAAGGACGAGTACGAGCGGGTCAGGGAGATCCTGGGGCGCAGGCCGACCGCCGCCGAGCTGGCCATCTACTCGGTCATGTGGAGCGAGCACTGCTCGTACAAGTCGTCCAAGGTGCACCTGCGCCAGTTCGGCGAGAAGGCCCCCGAGAACGACGCCCTCCTCGTCGGCATGGGCGAGAACGCGGGCGTGGTGGACGTCGGCGACGGCCGCGCGGTCACGTTCAAGATCGAGTCGCACAACCACCCGTCGTACGTGGAGCCCCACCAGGGCGCGGCCACCGGCGTGGGCGGCATCGTCCGCGACATCCTCACCATGGGCGCCCGCCCCGTCGCGGTGATGGACGCGCTGCGGTTCGGTCCCGCCGACGCCGACGACACCAAGCGGGTCCTGCCCGGCGTGGTCTCCGGCATCTCCTTCTACGGCAACTGCCTGGGCCTGCCCAACATCGGCGGGGAGATCGGCTTCGGGGCGGGCTACATCGGCAACCCGCTGGTCAACGCCCTGTGCGTGGGCGTGATGAAGCACGAGGACATCAAGCTGGCGCAGGCGCCGGGCCCGGGCAACAAGGTCGTGCTGTTCGGCTCCACGACCGGTCCCGACGGGATCGGCGGCGCCTCGGTGCTGGCCAGCGCCACGTTCGACGACGAGTCCCACGCCAAGCGGCCCAGCGTCCAGGTCGGCGACCCGTTCATGGAGAAGCTCCTCATCGAGTGCAGCCTGGAGCTGTTCGAGAAGGACATGGTCGTCGGCATCCAGGACCTGGGCGCGGCCGGCGTCTCCTGCGCCACCACCGAGCTCGCCGCGGGCGGCACCGGCGGCATGAACATCCAGTTGGACCGCGTGCCGCTGCGCGACCACCGGCTCACTCCCGAGGAGATCCTCATGAGTGAGTCGCAGGAGCGCATGATGGCGATCGTCGAGCCCTCCAAGATGGAGGAGTTCCTGGCGGTCTGCGACAAGTGGCAGATCCTGGCGACCGAGATCGGCGAGGTCACCGACGTCACGGCCGAGGAGGCCGCGCGCGGCGGCCGCCTCGTGATGACCTGGCACGGCGAGACCGTGGTGGACATGCCGCCCCGGACCGCCTCCGACGAGGGCCCCGTCTACGAGCGCCCGTACGCGCGCCCCGCCTCGCAGGACGCGCTCCAGGCCGACGACGCCGCCGGCCTGGCCCGGCCCGGCACCGACGCCGAGCTGCGCGATCAGCTGCTGCGCGTCCTGGGCGCCCCCGGCGTGGGCGACCCGACATGGGTCACCCAGCAGTACGACAGCTACGTGCGCGGCGACACGGTGGTCTCCACGCCCCACGACGCCGGGATGATCCGCATCGCCGACGACTCGCACCGGGGCGTGGCCCTGTCCACCGACGGCAACGGCCGCTTCACCCGCCTCGACCCGTACGCGGGCACGCAGCTGGCGTACGCGGAGGCGTACCGCAACGTCGCGGCGACGGGTGCCCGTCCGCTGGCCGTGACCAACTGCCTCAACTTCGGCTCGCCGGAGGACCCCGGGGTGATGTGGCAGTTCGCCGAGTCCACCCGGGGCCTGGCCGACGCCTGCCTCCAGCTGGGCACCCCGGTCACCGGCGGCAACGTGAGCTTCTACAACCAGACGGGCGACGTGGCGATCAACCCGACGCCGGTCATCGGCGTGCTCGGCGTGATCGACGACGTGCGCTCCCGGCTGCGGACCGCCTTCGGCTCCGAGGGCGCCAGGGTGTTCCTGCTGGGCGAGACCAGGCCCGAGTTCGGCGGCTCCGCGTGGGCCGACACGATCCACTCCCACCTGGGCGGGCTGCCGCCCCGGGTGGACCTGGCCGCCGAGGCCGCGCTGGGCGAGGTGCTGGCCGCCGCCGCCGAGCGCGGGCTGGCCGACGCCGCGCACGACCTGTCGGACGGCGGCCTCGGGGTCGCCCTCGCCGAGTCGGCGATGCGCGGCGGCCGCGGCGTGCGGGTGACCGTGGACGGCGACGTCTTCACGGCCCTGTTCAGCGAGTCCGGCGCCCGCGCGGTCGTCGCGGTCCGGCCGGGCGAGGAGGAGGCGTTCGTGGCGCTCGCCGGCTCGCACGGCGTCCCGGTCGAGCAGATCGGCGTGGTGGGCGGCGACTCCCTGTCGGTCACCCACCCGGGCGGCGCCGTGGAGGTCCCGCTGGCCGAGCTCCGCGAGGCCTACGAGGCGGCGCTGCCCGCCCTGATGAGCGGCGTGTAGCCACGGTTCCGCGGAGGCGGGGGCGCCTGTCGGGCGCC
>NZ_JBSHDN010000217.1:0-10353 GCF_053616335.1 Nocardiopsis sp. NPDC055824 | reverse complement strand
GCCCCGGGCCGGACGGGCCGTTCAGGGGCCGGGGGAGAGGGAGCGCTCCATCACCACGCGCGGCAGGACGCCGATCCCGGCCCGCTCCTCCGCCTCCCACACCTGTTCCAGCGCCGGACCCCAGTCGGCGCGGGGCACGACGGAGAACCCCCGCGCCGCGTACCAGGGGCCGTTCCACGGCAGGTCGCGGAACGTGGTGAGGGTGAGGCGCGCGTGTCCGGCGGACGCGGCCCCGCCGCACACCGCCTCCAGCAGCGCCGAGCCCGCGCCGCGCCGTCCGTGGGCGGGGTGGACGGCGAGCTGTTCCAGGTGGGGACCCTCGCCGACGGTCACGGTCGCGGCCAGGCCGACGACCGGCCCGCCCCCCGGTGCGCACGCCACCAGGACCTCCTCCACGTGCGCGAGCATCTCCCGCGGGTCGTCCGGCGGGAGCACCACGCCGGCGTCGGCGAAGACCGTGTCCGCCGCCAGGGACACCTCCACCACGCGCGGCTCGTCCTCCGGCCGCATCGGCCGGACCTCCAGGTCCACGAACGCCTCCCCTCCGTGCCGGCCGGGCCCCTGCCGGCCGAGGGCCATTGTGGACCCGCCCCCGCCGTGCGGCAACGGGTTTGCGCGCGGTCAGGGCCGCAGGCGCAGCCCCTTGGGGGTGACGTGGAACCCGGCCGACACCAGGGCGGCGTCCACAGGGGTCCCGAAGACCTCCGTCCCGTCCGAGCGCTCCACGGTCAGCGCGCCCAGGGCGCCCTCCCGCACCACCCCGGCCAGCGCCCGTGCGGCCCGTTCCAGCAGGTCCGGGGGCGAGCCGAACGTGAGGACGGAGCGCCCTCCCCTTCCCACGTAGAGGGTCGGGCGGCCGCCGTCGACCACCACCACCGCACCCGGGTTCCGGCCCGGACGCGACGCCGAGTCCTCGGGGCCCCTCGGCCACGGCAGGTCCGTGCCGAACGGGTTGGCCGGGTCGGTCGCCGCCAGCACCACCGGCGCGAGCGCCCCGCCGGGGGCGTCCCCGGACAGCGCGCGCAAGCGGTCCACCGCCCCCGCCAGCGCGAACTGGGCCCCGCCCAGCCCCTCCACGAAGTAGCCGCGGCGCGCCCGCCCGGACTCCTCCATGGACCGCAGCACCCGGTACTCCTCCTGGGAGACGTTGCGTCCCTGCCACCCCCTCACCAGCAGGCCCGCGCGCTCCAGCCGGGCCTCCACCCGGGCCAGCGCGCGCCGGGTGGGGTCGGGCTCCCGATCGGGCAGCACCCACCAGCGGCCCGCAGCCGAGGGAGGCCCCGACCGGGTCGGCAGCACCGGCCGCCGCACACGCCCCGCGCGCGAGGGGGCCCTGCGCGGCGCCGGCCCCGCGCCCAGCCGGGCGCGCAGCGGGGCGAGCGTGTCGTTGGTGACCAGCCCGTCCCACACCAGCGCCCACAGCGCGTCCACCAGGTCCCTGTCGGTGACCGCCGCGGTGCCCAGGGCGCGGGCGGCCCGGTCGGCCACGTCCCGGAAGAACAGGGCCCCGCCCTCCCGCAGCGCCTCCAGCACGGTGTGCGGCAGGGTCCCCTCGTCGGGGAGCAGGGGGTCGGGCAGCAGCACCGCCGCCTCGTCCGCCGGGACCAGCGTCAGCCACCCGTCCTCGCCGGGCAGGGTCCCGACCCCGGCCCAGACCACCTCTCCCGCCTGGGTCAGCTCGTCCAGGCGGTTCGGGGCGTACCCCTCGACCCGGGCGGGCAGCACCAGCGACTCCAGGGACGAGGCCGCGACCGGAGCGCCCCGCAACGACTCCACCGCCTCGAACACGGCGTCCGGCCCGCGCCACCGCTCCGAGGGGGTCGCACGCTGCCACATCGGCGCGAACCTGGCGAGGACGGCCGGGTCCACGGGCTCCACCTCCCGGCGCAGGCGCGCGATCGAACCGCGCCTCAGCCTCCGGAGCACGTCGGCGTCGCACCACTCGGTGGCAGCCCCTCCCGTCCGCGGGGCCCCGCCGCCGGCGGACGGCGGGGGAGCGGTTCCCTCCGGCCGGAACCCGCCCTGGGACACCCTGCCCTCGCGCGCCAGGACGCGCAGCACCCCCAGGACCCCGTCCTCGGGCAGGCCGAGCCGCTCCGCGGCCTCGGCGGCGGTGAACGGACCGTGCGTGCGGGCGTACCGGGACACGAGGTCGCGCCGGGCGTCCGCCACCGGTTCGAGCAGGGCGGCGGGCACCCCCGGCGGGGGCTCGGCGCCCAGGGCGTCGCGCAGCCGCGCCACGTCCTCCACCGCGCACCAGCGCCCGGCCGCGCCGGGCCGGTCCCCCGGGAAACGCATCCGCACGATCCGGCCCTCGGCCGCCAACCCCTCCAGCCACGCCTCCTCCACACCCCGCACGGCCGCCTCCCCCGTCGTCAGCGGCCCCACCTCGCGCAGCAGGTCCGCCGTGCCCTCGGCGTCCCGCACCGGGGCGGCGGTCCGCTGGAGCAGGGCGCCGACGTGCTCCACCACGTCGGGGTCGAGCAGGTCCCGCAGGTCGGCGTGGCCCAGGAGGTCGGCCAGCAGGGACGGGTCCAGGGTGAGGGCCTGCGCGCGCACCTCGGCGGCCGGGGCGTCGCCCTCGTACAGGAACGCCGCCGTGTACTCCATCAGCAGCGACTGCGCGAACGGCGACGCGCGCTCCGTGCGCACCTCCACCACCCGTGTCCGCCTCGCACGGAGGTCGCGGAGCACCTCCACCAGCGCGGGCACGTCGAACACGTCGCGAAGGCACTCGCGCACCGTCTCCAGCACGATCGGGAACGACCCGTACCGCCCCGCCACCGACAGCAGGTGCGAGGCCCGCAGCCTCTGCTGCCACAGCGGCATCCGCCGGTCCGGGCGCTGGCGGGGGAGCAGCAGGGCCCGCGCCGCGCACTCCCGGAACCGGGAGGCGAACAGGGCCGAACCGGTCAGCTCGTCGGTGACGACCCCCTCCACCGTCTCGGGGTCCAGCGCCACCAGGTCGGCCAGCCCGCCCGCGCGGTCGAGCCCCTCGGAGTCGGGCAGCCGCAGCACGATCCCGTCGTCGCCGTGCACCACCTGGGCGTCCGCCCCGAACCGCTCCCGCACCCGGGCCGCGATCGCCAGCGCCCACGGCGCGTGGACCCGGGCCCCGAGCGGCGAGTGGACCACCGCGCGCCAGTCGCCGACCTGGTCGCGGAAGCGCTCGACCACGACCGTCCGCTCGTCCGGCACCTGGCCGGTGGCCCACCGCTGGTCGGCGACGTAGGCCACCAGGTTCCGGGCGGCCCAGCGGTCCAGTCCGGCGCCCTCGGCCAGGGCCAGCGCCTCCTCCGGGCCGGAGTCGGCGAGCTGCCTGGTCATGGCGCCGATCGCGCGGCCCAGCTCCACCGGGCGGCCCTGGGCGTCGGCCTTCCAGAACGGCATCCGGCCCGGTCTGCCCGGCGCCGGGGAGACCAGGACCCGGTCGGCGGTGATCGCCTCGATCCGCCACGACGTGGAGCCCAGCACGAACACGTCGCCGACGCGCGACTCGTAGACCATCTCCTCGTCCAGCTCGCCGACCCTGGTGGGCGCCCTGCCCCCGTCCTGCCCCGCGAGGTGCACGCCGTACAGGCCGCGGTCGGGGATGGTGCCGCCGCTGATCACGGCCAGCCGCTGCGCCCCCGGCCGCGCGCGCAGGACGTCCGCCTCCCGGTCCCACACGACGCGCGGGCGCAGCTCGGCGAACTCGTCCGAGGGGTAGCGGCCCGAGAGCATGTCCAGGACCGACTCCAGCACGGAGTCGGCCAGGTCGGCGAACGGGGCCGCCCGCCGCACCAGGGCGGCCAGCTCGGCCACCGGCCAGTCGTCCATGGCCACCATCGCCACGATGTGCTGGGACAGCACGTCCAGCGGGTTGAGCGGCATCTCCAGCCGTTCGATGCCGCCCGCGCGCATGCGTTCGGCGACCACGGTCGTCGCCAGCAGGTCCCCCCGGAACTGGGGGAGGAACACGCCCTGCGAGGTCTCGCCGACCCGGTGCCCGGCCCGCCCGACCCTCTGCAGCCCGCTGGCGACCGACGGCGGCGCGGCCACCTGGACCACGAGGTCGACCGCGCCCATGTCCACGCCCAGCTCCAGGCTGGAGGTGGCCACCACGCAGCGCAGGCGCCCCGCCTTGAGGTCGTCCTCGATCAGCGCCCGCTCGGCCTTGGACATCGAGCCGTGGTGGGCGCGCGCCACCACCGCCTCCCCGCCCCTGCTCTGGCCGGACTGGCCCATGACCTGCGCGGCCGGCCCCTCCGGCGGGAGCTCGGATCCGTGCCGCTCCGCGTACAGGTCGTTGACGCGGGCGCACAGCTTCTCGGCCGTGCGCCTGCCGTTGGTGAAGACGATCGTGGACCGGTGGGACTCGACGAGGTCCAGGACCCGGCGCTCGACGTGCGGCCAGATGGACCCTCCCCGACGGGTTCCGAGGCCGCGCGGGTCCGGCTCCGGGAGCTTCCCGGCGTCGTCGGCGCGGGGCCGGGGGGCGAGCGGCCCGGGGCGGCCGGGGGGAGCGTCCCCGCCGAGCCCCTCCGCGTCCGGGTCCCCGGGGAGCGGCGCGGGCTCCGCGCCCGTCTCCTCCGGGGCGCCGGGCTCCGCGCCCGTCTCCTCCGGGGCGCCGGGCTCCGCGCCCGTCTCCTCCGGGGCGCCGGGCGGCAGGGCCGCCGCCTCCGGGGCGTCGGGCTCCTCCATGTCGGGGACGGGCACCACCACGCGCAGGTCCAGGCCGGGGGAGTCGGGCGGGCAGACGATCGCGGCTCCGCCGAGGAACCCGGCGACGAGCTCGGGCGGGCGCACGGTCGCCGACAGGCCGATCCGCTGCGCGGGCCGCTCCAGCAGGGCCTCCAGCCGTTCCAGGCTCAGCGCCAGGTGGGCCCCGCGCTTGGTGCCCGCCAGGGCGTGCACCTCGTCCACGATCACCGTCTCCACCCCCGAGAGCCCCTCGCGGGCGCGCGAGGTGAGCACGAGGAACAGCGACTCGGGCGTCGTGATGAGGACGTCCGGAGGACGGGTGGCGAGCCTGCGCCGCTCGTCGGCGGGGGTGTCCCCGGTGCGCACGCCCACGGTGACCGGGGACAGGTCCCGGCCCGCGGCGCCGGCCGCGGCCGCGATCCCCGCGAGGGGGACGCGCAGGTTGCGCTCCACGTCCGCGGCCAGCGCCTTGAGCGGGGAGACGTAGAGCACGCGGCACCGCCTGGAGCGGTCCTCGGGAGGGGGAGAGGCGAGCAGGCGGTCCAGGGACCACAGGAACGCGGAGAGGGTCTTGCCCGACCCCGTCGGGGCCACCACGAGCGTGTTGCTCCCCCCGGCGACGGACTCCCAGGCGCCCGTCTGCGCCGGGGTCGGGCCGGCGGGGAAGGCCTGGTCGAACCAGGTCCGCGTGGCCGGTCCGAAGCGTTCGAGGGGATGCGACACACGACTCATCCCGCCAGTGTGCCCGCCGCGGGGGACAGAACGGCGGAAGGGCCGCGGCGGGCGCGCCGATCCCCGATACTGGGGCCGATGAGACTCACTGCTTTCTGGAACAACATGCACCAGCAGTTCGGCGAGGCGTACGCGCAGAGCCTGGCCAAGGACTACGTCATCGAGGGTCTCGGCTCCAGGACGGTCCAGCAGGCGCTCGCCGACGGGGCGAGCCCGAAGGAGGTGTGGCGGGCGGTGTGTGACGCGTTCGACCTCCCGTTCTCCGTGCGCTGACGGAGCGGGCCGCCGACGCGCCGCGACGACGGTTCGTCCACGGGTCGCCCACGAAATCGAACAGAGGTTCGGGTAGTGTGGGTTGTCCACAGGCGAACGTCGGACGTCGCGATTGTCGTATCGACCGCGTAGCGTCGTGCGCATCATGAAGAAGAAGGCACCCACCCAACAACAGGGGTATCCCGTGGCATCTGGAGACCGAGACAAAGCTCTCGACACAGCGCTCGCGCAGATCGAGCGGCAGTTCGGCAAGGGCTCCATCATGCGCCTGGGCGACGATGATCGCCCGCCGATCGAGTCGATCCCCACCGGGGCGATCGCCCTCGACGTGGCGCTCGGCATCGGCGGTCTGCCCCGGGGGCGGATCATCGAGATCTACGGCCCCGAGTCGAGCGGCAAGACCACCGTCGCCCTGCACGCGGTGGCCAGCGCGCAGAAGCTGGGCGGCATCGCCGCCTTCGTCGACGCCGAGCACGCGCTCGACCCCGAGTACGCCAAGAAGATCGGCGTCGACACCGACAACCTCCTGCTCTCCCAGCCGGACACCGGTGAGCAGGCCCTGGAGATCGTCGACATGCTGGTGCGCTCCGGCGCGGTCTCCATCGTCGTGATCGACTCGGTGGCCGCACTGGTCCCCCGGGCCGAGATCGAGGGCGAGATGGGCGACAGCCACGTCGGCCTGCAGGCCCGCCTGATGTCGCAGGCGCTGCGCAAGATGGCCGGTGTGCTGCACCAGACGGGCACCACCGCGATCTTCATCAACCAGCTGCGCGAGAAGATCGGCGTCATGTTCGGCTCCCCGGAGACGACCACCGGCGGCAAGGCGCTCAAGTTCTACGCGTCGGTCCGCCTGGACGTCCGCCGTATCGAGACCCTCAAGGACGGCACGGACGCGGTCGGCAACCGCACCCGGGTCAAGGTGGTCAAGAACAAGATCGCGCCGCCGTTCAAGCAGGCGGAGTTCGACATCATCTACGGCGTCGGCGTCTCCCGCGAGGGCAGCCTCATCGACCTGGGCGTGGAGCACGGCATCGTGCGCAAGTCCGGCGCCTGGTACACGTACGAGGGCACCCAGCTGGGCCAGGGCAAGGAGAACGCGCGCACGTTCATGCGCGAGAACGTCGACCTGGCCAACGAGATCGAGAAGAAGATCAAGGAGAAGCTGGGCGTGCCCGTCAAGGGCGACGACAGCGCCTCCGGCTCCGCGGCCGAGAGCGGCAAGGAGCCCGCCAAGGACTCGGCGGACACCGCGGCCAAGGCGTCCGCCAAGCGCGCCCCGGCCAAGACCGCCAAGGCGCCCGCGCCGGATGCGTGACCGGGGCCGGCCCGGGGGGCGGCGCCCCTCCGACGGCGCACGCCCCGAGGACACCTCCGAGCACACCTCCCCGGGCGGGTCCGGACCGCCCGGGGACGATCCCGAGGCGCAGGCCCGCGCCCTGTGCCTGCGGATGCTCACCCACTCCCCGCGCACCCGCGCCCAGCTCGAACGGGCGCTGCACCGCAGGGAGTTCCCTGAGGAGGTCGTCGACGCCGTCCTGGGGGCGTTCGGCGACGCAGGGCTGATCGACGACGCGGCCTTCTCCCGCGCCTGGGTCTCCTCCCGCCACCACGGCAGGCGGCTGTCCCGACGCGCCCTCGCCCAGGAGCTGCGCACCCGGGGCGTGGAGGAGGACACCGTCAAGGAGGCGGTCGCGGAACTGAGCGACCAGGACGAGGAGGAGGCCGCCCGCGACCTGGCCCGCCGCCGCCTCGCCACGACCCGGGGCAAGGACCGGGAGGTCCGCATCCGGCGCGCCCTGGGCGTCCTCGCCCGCAAGGGCTACTCCTCGGGCCTGTCCTACCGGATCGTCCGCGAGGAACTCGAACGCGAGGGCGTCGAAGCCGACCTGTACGACCCCGACCTCTGACCGGGACGCGCCTCCCGGGCCGGCCGCCCGCGCGGTCCGCGAGACCGATGACCACGGGAGGTCCCGTGCAGGGGGAAGCCGTCCCGATCCTTCGCGTCGCCGTCGCCGACGCCGAAGCGGCCTCGGCCCGCTACCGGCGCCCGGGCTCCACCCGCGAGTGGGAGCACCGGTTCGAGCCGGGCCTCCCCGCCTTCGTCGGGGTCGCCCGCGGGCAGGTCCGGCCGTCCCTGTCCGAGCACGAGGGCGACGCCCGCCCCGACACTCTGGTCCACCTGCGGGTACGCGACGTCGACGCGGTCGCCGCCGAGTTCGGGGTCCCGGTGGAGGACGCCCCCCGGGCTCGCGGGACCGAGCTGCGCGCCCCCGGCGGCAACCGCCTGCGGGTGGGCACCCCGAAGGACTGACCCGCCCCGCGCCCCGGAGCGGGGGCCGGCGCCGCCCCGCTCACGCCGACCGCCTCACTCGGAGGCGGACGCCCCGGCCGTTCCGGCGGGGTGCGGCGCCTGTTCGCCGGACCCCCGGTCACCGGGGGAGGCCTCCGCGGGGGGATCGGCGCCCTCGTCGCCGGTCGCGGCGGTCCCCGGATCCGCCGCCGCGTCCTCCCCGGGCGGTCCGGCGGGCTCCGGCGCGGGGCGCGGCTCCGGCGGGTCGGTCACCAGCTCGAGGGGGGCGACGTCCGCCGTGAACCCGAACACCCTCGCGTAGAAGGCCAGCTCGGCCTCCAGCGCCCGGACGCGGACGTCCTCCGCGGTGAACCCGTGCGCCTCGCCCTCGAACTCCAGCAGGGCGTACGGGGTCCCGCCGCGCCCCAGCGCGGTCGCCATCGAGAAGGCCTGGTCCGGGGTGACGACGGGATCGTCCAGCCCCTGCAGCAGCAGCACCGGTGCATCGATGTCCCCGGCCCGGTTGACCGGCGAGCGCTCGCGGTACCGCTCCACGAACCCAGGCAGCGTGCCCACGAGGGAGTCCAGGAACCGCGACTCGAAGTCGTGCGTGCTCTCCGCGAACCCCAGCAGGTCGGTCACGCCGAACAGCGACACCCCGCAGGCGAAGGTGTCACCGGTCAGCGCCATCAGCGCCGTGTACCCGCCGGCGCTCGGGCCGCGGATCGCCAGCCGCTCGGGGTCTGCCACCCCCTGCTCCACGAGGGCCCGCGCGGCGGCGGAGCAGTCCTCCACGTCCACCACGCCCCACTCCTTGTGCAGGCGCTTGCGGTACGAGCGGCCGTACCCGGTGGAACCCCCGTAGTTGACATCCACCACGCCGATCCCGCGGCTCGTGAAGTACGCCTTGGCCAGGTCGAACTCCAGCGTGCTGACCGACACCGGGCCCCCGTGCGCCCACACCACGTACGGCGCGGGCCCCCGGGCCCCGGCGCCGGGGTTGGTCGGCGGGTACACGTTGGCGTACACGGGCGCCCCGTAGCGCCCGGGGAGCCGTTCCTGCCGGGGGACGGGGAGGTAGGCGGGGTCGGGCAGCTCCTCGGCGGCCCGGCGCAGCACCTCCACCCGTCCCGAGACCGGGTCCAGCCGCACCAGGCACGGGGGCTCGGTCGGGGCCGAGGCCACCGCCACCACGGAGCGGCCGTCCGTGTCCAGCATCCCCCACGTGGTCAGGTCGGTCGCCACGGGTGTCAGGTCGAGGGTGTCGGGGTCGTACACGCCCGGCGTCAGGTCGGCGTGCCCGTGCAGCGCCACGACCTTCCCCGACTCCAGCACGCAGAAGGACCGGTTGCCCAGCCGGCCCGGCGAGGCGTGGAACTCCTCCTCCGCGGGGTACAGGGCGATCGGCTGCCCGGTCGTCCCCGCCTGGTACAGGTTCCACCAGCCGGGCCAGTCCGAGGCCACGTACAGGGTCGCGTCGTCCACCCAGGCGGGGGACACCACCGACTCGTCCACGCCCCCCTTGATCGTGTACTCGGCGGACAGGCCCGTCTCGCCCAGCGCGCCCACGCGCAGCTCACTGCCGTCCCAGGGCATGCGCGGGTGGTTCCAGCGCACGTAGGCCAGGTGGCCGCCACCGGGCGAGGGGGTGGGCGAGGCGTAGAAGTCCGCCCCCGACACCAGCTCGCGCACCGCCGACGGGTCCTCGGCCCCCCGCCCGGAGAGCGGCACCGCCACGATCGACCGGCGCACCGCGCCCCGCGCGTGCTGCTCGCGCACGCACAGCACACTGCGCCCGTCCGGGCTCAGCGCGGGGTCGGCGTAGCGCAGCGCCGCGGGCTCCTCGGGTTCGGGTGTGAGGGGGACCGGCTCTCTCGTCCCGCGTTCCAGCAGGTAGAGGCGCTGGTCGGAGGATCGGCAGAACACGACGCCGACACGGGCGATGGCCTTGTCGTCACGGCGGGGGACGGGCAGGAAGGCCCGTCCCCCGTACTCGTGCACCCGCGTGCCCGCGCTCCAGGGCGCGGACAGCAGGTCGGTCACCGTCCCGTCGGCGTCCCGCCGCATGAGGGTGGTCCGTCCCTCCTCCGGTCGGCTCTCCTCCCACCAGACCTCGTCGCCCACGACGGAGGGGAACGCCATCCGGCGCACTCCTCGGGCGACGTCGCCGGCGCTGATGGGCGATGGCCAGGAGCCGTAGGGGCTCGACAGTTCAGACATGTCCCGCTCAGGATGGGTCGTGGGTTCGATCAGATGACATGTCGACCTTAGTCCTCACACGCGTCCCTGTGCAGTCCCGCAGGGACCCTGTGTCCGGGTGCGAACGGCGACGGCCCCGCGCACGCCGTCGTGGCGTGCGCGGGGCCCGTACGGGC
>NZ_JBSHDN010000216.1:0-10358 GCF_053616335.1 Nocardiopsis sp. NPDC055824 | reverse complement strand
CCGCGCCCCCCGCTCGCCAGGGCCCGACACCGGCGCTCCGGGCCTCCCCCCCCGGCCGCGGCGGCGGCCGGGGCCCGCCTCCGCAGGGGCGCCGGAACCGTCCCACCCGGCCGCCGGCCCCGGCGCGGCGGCCGGCGCCCGGTACCGCGCACGGCGGCGGGCCTGACCGGCGCCCGCGCGCCGCCGGTCCGCACGGTCGCGGAACCTGTCCCACCACGAGGAAGGCGAGGGAACCCATGGCGGTCAAGGTCTCGGACCACGTCCTGCAGCGGTTGCGCGAATGGGGCGTCGAGCACGTCTTCTCCTACGCCGGCGACGGCATCAACGGCCTGCTCGCCGCCTGGGGGCGCGCGGAGAACGACCCGAAGTTCGTCCAGGCCCGGCACGAGGAGATGGCCGCCTTCGAGGCGGTCGGCTACGCGAAGTTCTCCGGCAGGGTCGGCGTCTGCGCGGCAACCTCGGGGCCCGGCGCCGTCCACCTGCTCAACGGCCTCTACGACGCCAAGCTCGACCACGTCCCCGTGGTGGCGATCGTGGGGCAGACCGACCGGAGCGCCATGGGCGGCTCCTACCAGCAGGAGGTCGACCTCCTGAGCCTCTACAAGGACGTGGCCTCGGACTACTGCGCGATGGTGACCGTCCCAGAGCAGCTGCCCAACGTCATCGACAGGGCGATGCGCACCGCGTACGCGAGGAGGACGGTGACCGCCGTCATCATCCCCGCCGACGTGCAGGAACTGGACTACTCGCCGCCGACCCACGAGTTCAAGATGGTCCCGTCCAGCCTCGGCCTGTCCTCCCCCGTCCCCGTCCCGAGGCCCGCGGACCTCTCCCGGGCCGCGCAGGTGCTCAACGCGGGGGAACGGATCGCCGTCCTGGTCGGCCAGGGGGCCGCGGGCGCGCGGGCCGAGGTCGTCGCGCTCGCGGAGCGCCTGGACGCCGGGGTGGCCAAGGCCCTGCTGGGCAAGGACGTCCTGCCCGACGACCTGCCGTACGTGACGGGCTCGATCGGTCTCCTCGGCACCCGGGCCTCCTACGAGCTCATGCGGGACTGCGACACCCTGCTGGTGGTGGGGTCCAGCTTCCCCTACTCGCAGTTCCTCCCGGATTTCGACCAGGCGCGCGCGGTGCAGATCGACATCGACCCGCACATGATCGGCCTGCGCTACCCGTTCGAGGTCAACCTCGTCGGGGACGCCAAGGAGACCCTCGCCGCCCTGCTCCCCCAGCTCAAACGCGACAGGAAGCGCAAGGCCTGGCGCAGGAAGGTCGAGAAGGACACGGCGCGCTGGTGGGAGGTCATGCAGCGCCGGGCCGCCGTGGAGGCCGATCCCATCAACCCCGAGTACGTCGTGCACGCCCTGGACGCGCTCCTGCCGGACGACGTGATCCTGACGGCCGACTCGGGTTCGGCGGCGAACTGGTACGCGCGCCACCTCCGGATGCGCGGAACCATGCGGGGGTCCCTGTCGGGCACGCTCGCGACCATGGGGCCGGGGGTCCCCTACGCCATCGGCGCCAAGTTCGCCCATCCGGACCGGCCCGCCGTGGCGCTCGTGGGCGACGGGGCCATGCAGATGAACGGCATGGCCGAACTCGTCACCGCGGCCAAGTACCGGCAGGAGTGGAAGGACCCCAGGCTGGTCGTGGCCGTCCTCAACAACCACGACCTCAACCAGGTCACGTGGGAGATGCGCGCCATGTCCGGGGCGCCGCAGTTCCTGCCCTCGCAGTCCCTGCCCGACGTGCCCTACGCCGACTTCGCGCGCCTGATCGGCCTCGACGGGGTGCGCGTGGAGAGGCCGGAGGACGTCCAGGGCGCCTGGCACAGGGCGCTGGGCGCGGACCGGCCCTTCGTCATCGACTTCCGCACCGACCCCGACGTCCCCCCGATCCCGCCGCACGCCACCCTCGAGCAGATCGAGGCCGCGGCCTCGGCGGTCCTCCAAGGGGACAGCGAGAGCGCCGGCATCGTCAGGCAGGGGGTCAAGGCCAAGATCCAGGACTTCCTCCCGGGCCGGGGGCGCCACCACAAGCGCGGCTGAACGGCCGGAGGGGCCGGACCGGGTGCGGGAGGCCGCCGTGCCGGACGCGGCGCCCGGGACGAGGAGGACCATGGGGGACTCACACGGAAGGCCCGCGCCGCAGACCCTGCGGGACTACGCGCTGCTCGCGGACGGCGAGCGCGGGGCCCTCATCGGCCTGCACGGGGAGATCGTCTGGATGTGCGCCCCGCGCTGGGACTCCGGCGCCGTCTTCGGCGACCTCGTCGGAGGGCCCGGCCACTACACGGTCGCCCCGCGGGGGCGCTTCGTCGGCGGCGGCCACTACGAGCCCGGCACACTGGTCTGGCGCAGCCGCTGGACCACCTCGGGGGGCATCACCGAGTGCCGTGAGGCGCTGGCGTTCCCGGGCGACCCGCACCGGGCCGTGCTGCTGCGGCGCATCACGGCCGTGCAGGGGGACGCCCGCCTCGACCTGCGGCTCGAGCCCGCGGCCGACTTCGGCCGGAGCGGCGCGCCCTCGTTCCACCTGGAGGTGGGCGTGTGGACGGCGCGGTCGGGCGACCTGCGCCTGCGGTGGAGCGGGGCGCCCTCCGCGCACCCCGTGCCACGCGGCGGGGAGCCCGCCGGCCTCGCGGCCGAGGTCTCCCTCGCGGCCGGCGAACACCACGACCTGGTGCTGGAGATCGCCGACTGCCCCCTCGGCGCCGTGGTGGACGCCTCCCGCGCGTGGGAGGCGACGACGGCCGAGTGGTCCAGGACGGTCCCCGCCCTGGACCACGGCCTCGCCCCGCGGGACTCCCGGCACGCCTACGCGGTCCTGCGGGGGCTGACCAGCAGCACAGGGGGGATGGTGGCCGCGGCCACCACCAGCCTCCCCGAGCGCGCCAGGACCGGGCGCAACTACGACTACCGGTACGTCTGGATCCGGGACCAGTGCTACGCGGGCCTGGCCGCGGCCGCGGCGGGGAGCTTCCCCCTCCTGGACTGCGCGGTGGACTTCGTCTCGGCGCGGCTGCTCGAGGACGGCCCGCACATGGCCCCGGCCTACACCGTCGCCGGGGAGCGGATACCCGGCCAGGAGACGCTCGGCCTGGAGGGGTACCCGGGCGGTTTCGACCGTGTCGGCAACTGGGTGAACCGGCAGTTCCAGCTCGACGCCTTCGGCGAGGCGCTGATCCTGCTGGCCACCGCCCACCGGCACGGTCGGCTGGAACCGGAGGGGTGGCGCGCAGCGGACGCCGCGGTCGGCGCCGTCGCCCGGTACAGGAGGAGGCCGGACGCCGGCATCTGGGAGATCGGCGACCGGGCGTGGACCCACAGCAGGCTCACCTGCGCGGCCGGGCTCCGTGCCCTGGCCGGCGCGGCCCCCACCGCGGGCCGCGTGAACGAGTGGACACGTCTGGCCGACGCCATGGTCGCCGAGACCGCCGCCACCAGCCTGCACCCCGGCGGCCGGTGGCAGCGCAGCCCCGAGGACCCGGGGCTGGACGCCTCCCTGCTCCTACCCCCGCTCCGCGGCGCCCTTCCGGCCGGGGACCCGCGGACGGTGAACACCCTGCGGGCCTTCGTCCGCGAACTCACCCACGACCACTACGCGTACCGCTTCCGGCACGACGGGCGCCCGCTGGAGGAGGCCGAGGGGGCCTTCCTGCTGTGCGGGTTCGTGACGGCCCTGGCCGAGCACCAGCAGGGCCACCACGGCGAGGCACTGCGCTGGTTCGAGCGCAACCGCACCGCCTGCGGACCGCCCGGGCTGTTCGCCGAGGAGTACGACATCGGCCAGCGCCAGATGCGGGGGAACCTCCCCCAGGCGTTCGTGCACGCGCTGATGCTGGAGTCCGCCGTCCGGCTGGCCGCCCCCGCCGGGTCCGACCGGGTGTTCCACTGAGGGGTGCGCCGCGCGCCCGCCCGGCACTCCGGACGGCCCGGGGACGGAGGGGGACCGGGGCCGGCCCGGGCGGTCCCCCGGGGCCGGGTCAGCGGATGGCCGGGGGCTCCTCGGTGGAGAGCCGCTCCTGGTCGGCCGCCCAGGAGGCCAGCAGCTTGAGCCCGTCGGCCGCCGGTGAGTCGGCCGGCGCGGTGTAGACGTTCAGCTGCAGGCCCGGCTCGGCGGGGAGTTCCATCGCCTCGAAGTCGAGTTCGAGCAGGCCGACGCCCGGGTGGAAGAGCCGTTTGCGCCCGGAGCGGTGGAAGCGCACGTCCTGTGACGCCCACCTCTGCCGGAACAGCTCGCTGCGGGTCGAGAGTTCGCCGACCAGGGCGATGAGCGACTTGTCGTGCGGGTTGCGGCCCGCCTCCAGGCGCAGCATCGCGGCCGCGTCGCGGACGATCTGGTCGTAGTCGACGAAGAACTCCCGGGCCGCCTCCGGCTGGAGGTAGACGAACCTGGCGGTGTTCGCCGGACGCCGCGGGTCCGCGAGCACGGGGGCGTAGAGGGCCCGGGCGAGCCGGTTCATGGCCAGCACGTCGTGGCGGCCGTTGCGGATCCAGGCCGGGGCGTCGGTGATCGCGTCGAGGACCTGTCGCAGCGCCGGTCGGACGGTCGCGGGGGCGCTGCGCCCGCGGCGCCCGCTCCGCGCGCCCGACTCCCGCGCGAGGGAGAAGAGGTGTTCGCGTTCGGCCTCGTCCAGCTGCAGCGCCGAGGCCAGGGCCTCGAGCACGCCCTCGGAGGCGCCGGCCAGGCTGCCGCGCTCCATGCGCACGTAGTAGTCCACCGAGACCCCGGCGAGCATCGCCACCTCCTCGCGGCGCAGCCCCTTGACCCGGCGGTTGCCCCCGTACGCCGGAAGGCCCGCCTGCCGCGGGGTGATGCGCGCCCGCCGCGAACTCAGGAATTCGCGGATCTCACTGCGCAGGTCCATCGTCGCCATGCCCCCACGGTAGGCGCACCGCCCGCGGCGTGGGAGGTACTGCCGTTACCCGGGACGGCCGCGGGACGGGGACCCGCCCGGCCGGGGACGCGCCGGTCCGGCCACCGGATCCGGTGCGTGGGGGGCACTGCGGGTACCCGGATCACCAGGTACTCCTCCGCAGGTCACCCCTGATCTAGCGTGGCGTACATGAGCATTCCGAGCGTCACTCTCAACAACGGCGTGGACATGCCGGTCCTCGGTTTCGGCGTCTACCAGACCCCGCCGGAGCAGACGATCACGGCCGTGGAGACCGCCCTGTCCACGGGCTACCGGCACATCGACACCGCCGCGGCCTACGGGAACGAGCGCGAGGTGGGCGAGGCGGTGCGCCGCTCCGGTCTGGCGCGCGACGAGGTCTTCCTCGAGACCAAGGTCTGGATCACCGACTACGGCTACGACGAGACCCTGCACGCCTTCGACAAGTCCGCCGGCAAGCTCGGCGTCGAGCAGCTGGACCTGCTGATCCTGCACCAGGCGCTGCCCGGCGAGTTCGAGCTGACCGTCCAGGCCTACAAGGCCCTGGAGAAGCTCCACGCCGACGGCAGGGTGCGCGCGATCGGCGTCTCCAACTTCATGCCCGACCACCTCGACCGGCTGCTCTCCGGGGCCGGGACCGTGCCCGCGGTCAACCAGATCGAGGTCCACCCCTACTTCCGGCAGTCGGAGCTGCTGGAGTACGACCGCGAGCGCGGCATCCTCAACCAGGCCTGGTCGCCGATCGGGGGCATCACGTTCTACCGCGACGGGTCGAAGGGCTCCACCCTGGAGGACCCGGTGATCGGGAAGATCGCGGACGCGCACGGCAGGACACCCGCACAGGTGATGCTGCGCTGGCACATCCAGCAGGGCCGCCAGGTCATCCCCAAGTCGGTGACGCCGTCCCGGATCGCGGAGAACTTCGACGTGTTCGACTTCGAGCTCACCGGCGAGCAGCTCGCCGCCGTCGACGCGCTGGACACCGGCATCCGCGGCGGCCCCGAGGCCGCCGACATCACCCGCGAGAACTTCGGCATCGAGATCCCCGAGGCCTGAGGAGGCCGTCATGCACACGCGCACGCTCGGACAGGGCCTGGAGGTCTCCGCCGTCGGCCTCGGCTGCATGGGCATGTCCCAGAGCTACGGGCCCAACCCGGGGGACCGCGACGAGATGGTCGGCGTGATCCGCCACGCCGTGGAGGAGGAGGGTGTCACCTTCTTCGACACCGCCGAGGTCTACGGGCCCTACGCCAACGAGGAACTCGTCGGCGAGGCCCTGGCGCCCCTGCGCGACCGGGTCGTGATCGCCACCAAGTTCGGCTGGGACATCCAGGACGGCAGGATGGTCGGGACCGACTCCCGGCCCGAGCAGATCAGACGCGTCGCGGACGCGTCGCTGCGACGGCTGGGCACCGACGTGATCGACCTCTTCTACCAGCACCGGGTCGACCCCGACGTGCCGATCGAGGACGTCGCGGGGACGGTCGGCGAACTCGTCGCGGCCGGCAAGGTCCGCCACTTCGGACTGTCCGAGGCGGGCGCCGGGACGATCCGGCGGGCCCACGCGGTCCACCCCGTCACGGCGGTGCAGAGCGAGTACTCGCTGTGGACCCGCGACCCCGAGCCGGAGGTGCTGCCGGCCTGCGGCGAACTCGGCATCGGGTTCGTCCCGTTCAGCCCGCTCGGCAAGGGCTTCCTGACGGGGACCGTGGGTTCCTCGACCGAGTTCGCCGAGGGCGACATCCGCTCCACCATCCCCCGGTTCGACGCCGGCAACATCGACGCCAACGGGGCGCTGGTGGGGCACGTCCGCGCCCTCGCCGAGGCGAAGGGGGCCACGGCGGGCCAGGTCTCGCTCGCCTGGCTGCTCGCCCAGCATCCGTGGATCGTGCCGATCCCCGGCACGCGCCGACGGGGCCGGGTTGCGGAGAACTCCGGGGCCACCCGGATCGCGCTCTCCGCCGACGAGGTCGCCGACCTGGACGCACTCGCCGCACGGGTGGGCGTCCGGGGGGACCGGTACAACGCCCGGGGGATGGCGATGGTCGGCCTCTGACACGCCCGTGGCCGGGCCGGCCCGGGCCCGGTCGGCCCGACCGCAGCGTGGTGGCCGGTCCGCGCGGTTCGGCGCTCCCGGCGGGCTCCGTGGCCGGGTCCGGACACGTCCCGCCCTCGCGCGCCGCCGTCCGCCTCCGGTAGCGTCGGCCCGGTCACCCTTCGGGCGAACAGGAAGGCGCGAGCGAAGATCGAGGCACTGGCCCTGAGCGTTCTGGCTTCGTCTTTCCGGAGCCGTCACAGCTGGCGGAGCCTGCCCGAAAACTCGCCCTCCACCTCGGCCCCGCCACGCTCCTCCAGTTCCTCCTGGTCATCGCCGCGGGCCTGTTCGCCTGCAAGGTCGCCGCGGGAACCGCTGACCTCCTCGTGAGGGTCATGACCCACAAGGCCGCGCAGAGGTGGCCCGGGCTGGAGCGGGCGGAACCCCGGTGCGGCCCGGCCGGGACGGGGCCTCCCGCCGCGCAGCCCCTCATCAGCCGGAACGAGTTCCACGGCGACGGAGCGGGCACCGTCATCCAGGCCGGACGGATAGGCGAGCTGCACATCCACTCCCCCGGACACGGTGGCGCCGGGACGGCCGCCGGGGACGGCGACGGCTGAACTGTCGGGCCGTGCCGTGCGCCCCGTCGGCGGCGGGGTACGCCCGGAAGCGTCCACGGGCGCGGCGGAACCGCACCGGCTACACTCCCCGCGTGCGCAGCGTGTTCGTCTTCCCCCCGGGCGAGCGGTCCGTGACCGCCGCCCTCCTGGACCGGAGCGTGCCCGGGCAGCGCGAGCCGTGGATCCTGGACGGCGTCCTCTACATCGACATCGACGACGAGGAGACGGGCTTCCTGTTCTCCGACTGGGACCCCGAGGACGTGGCGGGCCTCGCAACAGCGGTCGGGCACCGCCCCGCCTGGGCGGTGCAGATCGACGTCTCCGGGCGCGTGTACGGCATCGCGGAGGTCCACCGGGCCGTCGCACTGCTCCTCGCGAACGGCGGTGTGACGGTCGACGACCACTCCGCCCACCCGTGGACACTGCGGGAGATCGTGTCCGGGGCGGTGGTCGAGGGCCGCCGCTTCTTCCGCCCCCGCTTCACCCCTCCCGGTTGGCACGGGCGATGAGCGCTTCGCTGCTTCCGCTCCCCGACTCGGGGAACCCCGTTCTCAGCTGCCCCAGAACCGGGCGGCAACGTCTCTGAAGCCGGCCGGCCTCGAACGGTCGCCTTCGATCAGGTCCACGACATCCAGAGCCTGCTCACCCGTCTTCCCGAGGGATTCCCCGTACAGAACCAGGATCCCCCTTCTGGCGACATCTCTGCACCTCCACACCAGGCCGAGATCTCCTCGGTCGATGACAGCACCATGGGCCACACCATTGACCATCTGAAATATCAGGCTCGAGGAGCACAATCCTCACATGGGGCGAAGGATCAGAAACGAGTGCAGCCATCGCGAGGGCCATGGTCGGCTCCGCCACCTCGAAGAACTGCCTCTGGACGAAGACCGAGTTCTCGAGATCCCAGTAGTGGTCCATGGCATCGTTCTCGGAGCCCTGGGACACCAACTCCATGAAGCACACCGGAACGAAGGACGCGTCACCCGTCATCGTCCTGAACCCCGGCCAGCCCCACAGGCCGGCTTCGAACTCGACCGACTTCACGTTCACTCGAAGACCGTCCACAGGCCGCCTACGGTCGCCCCTGAGACTTCACCCGATGAACGCGTGCGCCAGCCCCTCTCCGACCTCGGGACACTGAGAGATGTCCAGAGAAACGACGACGACCATGAGCTGGCCGGCTCTCACCAGCCCACAGCTAAGAATCCGCAGCCCCTTCCGGCCATGTGAAGTCTTCGGGCGGACCGACGATCGCAGCTTCGATTTTCTGCACCCGGAAATCTGTCAACAGGATCGCCCTCCAGGAAGACGACCTCACGGCGAAAATGCCATTTTCCGAATCCCTGCGCAGGACTTCGAAGAACTCATTCCACCCGAACCTGGCCTCCGCGACATCAGGGTAGGAAGCATACCTGAACCTGTAAGTATCCAAGAACAGCGAACTCTCCGCAACTCCGACATCGAAAGCCTCCCGGACGTCTCCGAACACTCCCTCCAGAATCTCCCCTGGAACGAATTTCAATGATCGACAACCACTCTCACGAAGCATCAAACTGAGCCTCGGGAAGGAAATCTGATACTGCACCGCGCCCCCGATCAAAACAAAATTAAATCCCGGACGGAATCAGAATACCATATCATCAGTAGACATTCCCACCCACGCCGGAATGGCATCTCCTGTCATGCGACCCTGGATTATCACTTCATACTCCCCCCGGAAATCCACCCAAGGCTGTTCATTTGAATGGACATGCACCCTGCCAGAAGGAATTCTTGATCGGATTACAACCCCAGCACCACCGTCCTTGGTTGCCGCAGTTAGTGCAACCCTAGGACTAGTTGTCCAACTCGTATATTCACTGTTCGTCTTACCGTTATGATGCGACTCAGGGGTCGCGCTTCCACCGCGAGGATTCACAACTCCGTTAGTGGCATCCTCAAAAGCAGGGTTCATATCCCCCGTTTGCCCGCTTCTTTCCGAGACTCCGCGATAGACAGTTGTTCCACCACCGCAGTTGTGGTTGAGGACGTTCAGGTCCCCAACGGTCACGTGGAACGTGTGGACGCCTTGGACGGTCAGGTTATGGACCGTCGCAGGCTGGGTCCAGGCCCGGACCGCGGAGACCTGCACCCAGGTGCCCGACGAGGTCTGCAGCCACGTGCCCGGAGCCAGGTCGACCGCGTCGACCCACTGCCCCAAGTCGGGCACCCAGAACGGGTGCTCGTCGGTCGCGATGACCACGTCCCCCGTCGTTACCGGGCCAGGGATGCCCGACTGCTCGGCCTGCTGCCCTTCAGTTTCGGAACCGGTATCCTCATCAGCCGCTTCGCGCTCGGTGGTCGGGTCCACCGTGATCTGCACCAGGTGCTTGGCACCCGACCCGATGATGGTGGCCAGCACCGTCCGCGCGGTCTGCTCACCGGTCTCCGGATCGGTCGCCAACACCTTCTCGCCGACATCGACCTCTTCGATGGGTCTGGTCGACCCGTCGGCCATCAGCACCCGTGTACCGGGCACAAAGCTGTTACCGGGTGCGCAGAGGTTGTCGATCTTGCCCGCCAGGCCACCCACGAACATCGACGCGACGTTCAGCGCCGTCTCACCGCACGCCCCCAGATCACCCGTGGTGAAGCACTCCAGGCCGACCGTGATCCCCAGCTCGTCCGCCACCAGCTGCGCCAGCCCCGCCGCTGCGGCGGCGATCAGCTTGTTGCGGGCCTCGACCTTCTCCTGCGCTCGGCGCCTCGGGGAACGCCGGATCCCGGATCCGCCGGGTCAGCGATCGGGGACCGGAGGGGGGTGGGC